>DIZU01000194.1:0-2334 GCA_002429455.1 Methylotenera sp. UBA6020
GCCGACTGGAGCAAATGGCATATCTATTACAACGATGATCGTTGCTTGCCTGTTGACCATGCGGAACGCAATAGCCTGATGGCGGCTAAGGCGTGGCTAGATCATGTGGCAATTCCCAAAACTCAAATTTACGATATTCCGACTGAGCTAGGTCCTATTGAAGGCGCTAATGCTTATGCGCAAACGCTGGCCGGTGTTAGAACCTTTGATCTAGTGCTGCTAGGTCTGGGTGAAGATGGCCATACCGCCAGCTTGTTCCCGGGTCAGGTCGTGGATAATAGTGCAGATGCCGTACCAGTGTTTGATGCCCCCAAGCCCCCAGCAGAGCGCGTGACTATTAGTCAAAATCGCTTAAACAATACACATGAGGTGTTGTTTTTAGTGACAGGGGCAGGCAAACAAGAGGCCGTAGATCATTGGCGTAGAGGGGTGGCAATCCCTGCAAGGCTTATTGCACCACAAAACGGAGTGGATGTATATTGCTTTGGTGTGAATTTGGACTAAAGGGCAGCTTTAAAGAGTGATGCTGTTGTAGCACTTATTTACTCCGCCTAACGCCCTGACTATATTTAACTTAATCTTAGAGCCCAAAACATAGCGATTACTGCGACTGCCATAACGCCAGTACATAGCCAACCGAGTATCTTTAATCTCGATGTAATGACGAATTTTCCCATGATTTCCGGGCGGGCCGCCATCAACATCATCAGCGCCATAATTGGTACTGAGATGATGCCGTTAATTACTGCGCTCCAGTAAAGCGCTTTGATTGGGTCGATAGGGGTGAAGCAAAGCGCAACCCCTATCAAGGTTGATATGGCGATGATGCCGTAGAATCTTTTTGCCCCTAGGGGTTCTAGTTCCAGACTATTCTTCCATTTGAATGCGCCAGCCATTGCATAGGCGGCAGAACCTGCCAATACCGGAATCGCAAGTAGTCCAGTGCCAATAATGCCGGCGCTAAACAGCCAGAAAGAAAACTCACCGGCAATCGGGCGTAAGGCGGTTGCTGCCTGCGCCGATGTTTGAATATCTGTTACGCCGTGCAGGTTAAGTGTCACTGCCGTCGTTAACATAATGAAGAATGCGACCATATTGGAAAAGCCCATGCCAATGTAAGTGTCGAGTTTAATTCGCCGAAAGTTGCTACTGGCCTGATCAGGAGCCTCTATAAGGGGTTTTGCTTGCGGATTGATTTGCTGCTCTTCGACCTCTTGTGAAGCTTGCCAGAAAAATAGGTAAGGACTAATCGTTGTGCCGAATACGGCGACGACAGTGGTTATATATTGCGGCTTCCATGACAAATGCGGTAATAGCGTTCCTGATAGCACCAGTATCCAGGGTGTGTGTACAACAAATGCGGTGGCAACATAGGCCAGTAGGGCAAGCGTGAGCCATTTCAGTACCCTGACGTAGCGCCTGTAGGGAATAAATATTTGCAGTACCAGCGACACGATGCCGAAGCCGATTGCGTAAAGATGCGTGCGGCCACCAATCAGCAATTTCAATGCCTCACCCATGGCGGCGACGTCGGCAGCGATATTGATGGTATTGGCGATCAATAAGAGCCCGACAATGCTATATAGGAGCCATGCTGGATAATGTCTGCGAATGTTGGTGGCGAGGCCATGACCGCTGACCCGACCAATTCTGGCGCTCACAACTTGTATGCCAACCATCAATGGATAAGTGAACAACACCGTCCATAACATGCTGAAGCCAAATTGCGCACCAGCTTGGGAATAAGTGGCTATTCCGCTCGGATCGTCATCAGCAGCGCCGGTGATTAAGCCTGGTCCTAGTTTCTTTACCCAAGAGTCTTTGGATCCTCCGGATATAGCCGTTGTTTTTACTAATTTTTCGTTAAATGTCTGCATCAAAATAACCTTTTGCGTAGTTATTGATTACTGCCAGCGGCTCACGTAATGCGCCTTTAAATAACATACCCCAAGTTACCCAGCATTGGCTCTGCGCTGCAGCGTAATTAACATTGAAATCGTGCCCCAGTTGCCCGGCGTCTACTAATTTCTTCCCCCGCCACATGTGGTAAGGCTCAGACACGACAATGATGCTTTTTATGCCGGCAGCCTGCAGAATTGGCCGTGAAAACTTGAGGTTTTCCAAGGTGGAGCTAGAGTGCGATTCAAGTAAAATATCCCCTTGAAAGCCTTTTTTTCTGGCGTATGTTGCCATCACCTGCGCTTCAATGCGGTTGTCCTCGCTATCGCGTCCACCGGACATTATCAATTGCGATACCAGCCCTTGTTGAATCAGGGCCAAGCCGGCATCCACGCGGCCAGTTAAACACGGGTTAGGTATGCCTTTTAAGTAAGC
>DIZU01000194.1:2504-7250 GCA_002429455.1 Methylotenera sp. UBA6020
TGCCAATAACGAACAGTAAACTAACATAGAGTATTGCAACTGAGATGCTGAATACATAGATACACCAGCGTAACCAATGTGGTAGAAAAGACAATAAAATTAAGTCGCGGAAAAAGGAAAAAGCCATCTGCTAGTTTTGCGGTAATTGATACATGGTTATTTAAGTCAGCTTGGGTTTTTCTCTATTAAACTACCCAATAACCTTAACTGTTCTTTTTGAATGGCGATTAATTCGGTCCATTGACCTTCGCGCAATAAATCTATTTTTTCGTGCAACAACATGATTTCAAGCTCGGCCTTCAGGTTAACTTCGTAATCATGTTCGGCGTTCAAACGGTCTTTTTCGCCTTGCCTGTTTTGCGACATCAAGATGATCGGCGCTTGAATAGAGGCCAGCATCGATAAGAATAAATTTAAGAGAATATACGGGTAGGGATCAAAGGTTTTGTCGTAATTAACCAGAATGTATGAATTTAGAACTACCCAGAAAATGAGGGTGGCAGCAAACAACATGATAAATGACCAGGAACCGCCAAATCTGGCTACGGCATCCGCTGCCCGCTGGCCAAAGGTAGTTGTGGCATCAAATTCTTTTACGGTATTTCTTGAGATGTGCTTTCGTTCGGTGATATGACGCGCTACTTTTTTGGTGCGTTCGTCCATCAACTCATAGGATGAGCCGATTAGTTGTTCTGCAATGCTGTGTTTTCTTTTGGTCATATTGGTTAGGTCCGGCATTGTTAAAGGCAGGCAATTATTAGATTGATTGTACCTTACGAGAGCTGGTTAATCTTTTAAGTATGGCTTGCAACATTGAACCATTGACCAAGCAGTTTGGCCGCTGTAGGTGAGCTCCAGATATATAAAGCGATAATGTTTAAGAAGACGGTGGTCCAGTAGATGGATTGAAATGATTTTTTAATTGATTTGTGTCGAAAGATTCGCTGTGCGAATAATCCACCAGGCCAGCCGCCGATAAGGCTTAGCAGATGTAATGTACTCTCGGGTGTTCTCTGTTTTTGGTTTTTTGCAGCAACTTTATCGACCCGGTAGTTTATAAAGGTTAGTAAACTTGCGATAACGTAAATGGCGAGTACCGGCCATGAAAATGTGCCTGTAACTACTGCTAGGCACATGAGGACTAAGAAAATTAAAGCAAAATAGACCGGGATAGAACTTCTGTCTATGGTTGTCGGCTTTTGTTTATGATTTGTCATGTACAGCGCCTCTTCTGCATGTAACCTACCTTTTTTCATCCGCATGAAGTTCGTATGTAACTAACGCGATTTCTGATGGATGCTTATGACTTCAGGTAAAAGACTTTACCTGAATAAAAACTGATTTATCACCACCGTGGGCGGTGATAAATCCATACCCTTGAGCATCATTCCAAGTGGTCATGCTGCCTTGAGAGCGCATACATTTTTGAAACTTAAGTATTCTGAATCACAATATTGGGGAATTTACTGCTGTGATCCAAGCCGGAGTTGGCTATTTTAATGGCTGCGGCACGCGCTATTTGTTTATAAATGGCAGCAATTTGGCTGTCAGGCTCGGCAACTACGGTTGGCTTGCCACCATCGGATTGTTCGCGGATACGAATGTCTAACGGCAAGCTGCCCAATAAATCTACGTTGTAGTCTTTACTCATTAACTCGCCGCCACCTGCGCCAAAAATGTGTTCTTCGTGACCACATTGGCTACATATATGCGTACTCATGTTTTCGACGATGCCCAAAATAGGGATGCCGACTTTTTCGAACATTTTTAAGCCTTTGCGCGCGTCCAGCAACGCAATGTCTTGTGGTGTAGTGACGATAATCGCGCCAGTGACCGGGATTTTTTGCGACAAGGTAAGCTGAATGTCGCCTGTGCCTGGAGGTAAATCAATCACCAAATAATCCAGATCACGCCATTTCGTATCACGCAGTAATTGCTCTAAAGCGCCCGTCACCATTGGGCCACGCCAGACCATAGGGGTGTCGGTATCGACCAAAAACCCAATCGACATCGCTTGTACGCCGTGCGCCATCATCGGTTCCATGCTTTTGCCATCGGCACTTTCTGGACGACCGCTGCTAATACCCAGCATTTGAGGCTGGCTTGGGCCGTAGATATCGGCATCAAGTATGCCCACACTTGCACCTTCTGCTGCCAGCGCCAAGGCTAGGTTGACTGAAGTAGTCGATTTACCAACACCGCCTTTACCTGAAGCAATTGCGATGACGTTTTTAACGTTAGGCAGTAGGTTAACGCCGCGTTGGGCGCTGTGCTTGGCTATTCTGCTGCCGATGTTCACAGTGATATTGCCGATGCCGGAGATAGCATTAAGCTGGTTAACAACGAGCGCTTGCAGGCTTGCAAATTGGCTCTTGGCCGGGTAGCCAAGTACAATGTCCAAACTGACATGATTACCATCTAGCTTGATATTTTTGATCGACTTGCTGGTGATGAAATCGCGACCAGTGTTAGGGTCTAGTAATGTTTGTAGTGCGTCTGTAATGCTTTGTTCAGAAATGCCCATGGTTTCAATTTCTAATGTTTTTTCAAAGCATTATTTTAGCCTAGTAGAGAGTTTAATTACTACATTAGATGCGCATTTGCTAAAATAGATTATTCAATAAAAATTTAACATTTAAGCCATTTATGACGCAGCAAACTTCTAAAAAAAATCCTAAGAAAATATTAGTCACATCGGCCTTGCCTTATGCCAACGGCAGCATTCATCTGGGGCACTTGGTGGAATATATTCAAACTGACATTTGGGTACGTTTCCAAAAAATGCAGGGCCATACCGTACATTATGTTTGTGCTGACGATACCCATGGCACGCCGATTATGCTGCGCGCCGAAAAAGAAGGCATCACGCCCGAAGCCCTGATTGCTAATGTGCATGATGAGCACAGTGCAGATTTTGCAGAATTTTTAGTGGAGTTTGATAACTACTATTCAACCAATGCACCAGAGAATAAAGAGCTTTCACAAAGCATTTATAAAAAACTAAAGACCGCTGGCAAAATCGCCACTAAAACCATTGAACAGTTTTACGACCCGGTTAAAAACATGTTCTTGCCAGATCGCTTCATTAAAGGCGAATGTCCTAAATGCCATGCCAAAGACCAATATGGTGATTCGTGCGAAGTGTGCGGTGCAACTTATAATCCTACCGAGTTGATTAATGCCTACTCGGCGGTGTCTGGGGCTGCGCCTGTACGTAAAGAAACGGAACACTATTTTTTCAAACTTTCAGAATGTGAAGACTTTCTTAAAGAGTGGACGCGGTCTGGCACTTTGCAAGGTGAAGCTGCCAATAAGATGGGTGAGTGGTTCGAGAGTGGCTTGAATGACTGGGATATCTCGCGTGATGCACCTTACTTTGGTTTTGAGATTCCTGATGCGCCCGGTAAATATTTTTACGTATGGTTGGATGCGCCTATTGGCTATATGGCGAGTTTCAAGAAGCTGTGTGCAGATAAAGGTCTGGATTTCGACGAGTACTGGAATAAAGATTCAAACACTGAGCTTTATCACTTCATCGGCAAAGACATCCTTTATTTCCACGCCTTGTTTTGGCCTGCTACGCTGGAATACAGCGGTTATCGTACGCCTACTAAAATTTTCGCGCATGGCTTTTTAACTGTGAATGGTGAGAAAATGAGTAAGTCGCGCGGTACGTTTATCACTGCGCGTAGCTATTTAGATCACATCAAAAATCCTGAGTATTTGCGCTATTACTATGCGGCTAAATTAAATAGTACGATGGAAGATATCGACCTCAATTTAGAAGACTTTGTTGCGCGTGTGAATAGTGATTTGGTGGGTAAGTACATCAATATTGCAAGCCGTACGGCGGGGTTCATCAACAAACGTTTTGGCGGAAAACTAAAGATACCTAGTACGCACCCATCAGCAGTACAAGAAATTAAAAATTCAGCCTCTTTGATTGCCGATTGCTATTTAGCTCGTGACTACGGTAAAGCGTTGCGTGAAATCATGCGATTAACGGATTTGGCAAATGCTGATATCGCTGCAGCGGCTCCGTGGATTACAGCTAAGAAAGAGGGTGAAGATGCTAGCCTTCAACTAGATTGCTCTAGCGCAATTGAGATGTTCAGACTGCTAACTATTTACTTAAAACCAGTACTTCCTAACTTAGCAGCAAAAATTGAAGCTTTTTTAAATGTACCTGAGTTAACTTGGGTGTCAGTGGACACGCCTTTTGAGACTGGGCATCAAATCAACACTTATGAACATTTAATCACTCGTATAGACCCTAAATTGATTGAAGCCATGACAGAAGCTAATAAAGAGAACTTACAAGCAACGCCTACAGTGGCTCAAACAGTAGCTGCATCTTCAACAGCACTGCCTGAAGTTGAATACATCAGCATTGATGACTTTACTAAGGTGGATTTACGCATCGCCAAAATTGTGAATGCTGAGCATGTGGAAGGTGCTGAAAAGCTACTTAAACTCTTATTGGATATTGGTGAAGACAAGCCGCGCCAAGTATTTGCTGGAATTAAGTCTGCTTATGATCCTGCGACATTAGTAGGGCGACTGACAGTGATGGTAGCTAACCTTGCGCCGCGTAAAATGAAATTCGGCATGAGTGAAGGCATGGTATTAGCCGCGAGCGATGAATGTGGTGGGCCATTTATATTGAGTCCAGATGCTGGCGCGCAGCTAGGTATGCGCGTTAAGTAAGGAATTTGTGATAATTCAAACAAAAGTCCCGCATGCGGG
>DIZU01000194.1:7329-9034 GCA_002429455.1 Methylotenera sp. UBA6020
AAAGTCCCGCATGCGGGACTTTTGTTTGGTGCTGTGCTTCGGCTAATTACTTAGTTTTTGTTGTATCAGCAGCTGGTGCTTTGTCGGCTTTAGCGGCTTTTTTTGCATCTGCGGCAGCTTTTTTGTCAGCGGCCTTTTTATCGGCAGCAGCTAGTTTGGCTGCTTTTGCCGCGTCTGCTGGTTTTGCAGCTGGGGTAGCTACGTCTGTTGCTTTAGCTGATTTTCCAGCTTTCATTTCTTTAGCCGGTTTGTTAGTTGGTGCAGCTACTGTTGTTGCACCACTCACAGAAATATCACCTTTGAGACGCGCCATGGTTTTATCACCAATGCCTGGTACATTGTTTAGTTCTTCTACAGATTTAAAGCCACCATTCTTTTTACGGTAGTCAATAATCGCTTGCGCTTTCACTGGGCCGATATTTTTCAAGCTCTCGAGCTCCGCTAGTGTAGCCGTGTTGAGATTAACGCCCGCTAGTGCACTAAGGCTAAAGCTTAAAAAAGTAATTAATGCGAACAATATTTTTTTCATTTTAATTCTCCGTGGTTTTTAGACTGACTGTTAACTAACTTGTTGTTTTTGATTCTTATAACAATGCAGGGCTTATCATAGCTCAAATCATAGACATATCGCAACTTGGCCTATCAAAGCTTGACTTAGGCTTGCGTTTTTAATTCAATGCATTCCGCATGAATAGCTTCTAATGCTTTAAGCGGCTCGGCAGCCTGCGTGATTGGCCTGCCGATGACTAAATAGCTTGCTCCCATGCTGAGTGCATCTGCAGGGGTAACAACGCGTAACTGATCGTCTTGGTTGACGTTTGCCGGGCGTATGCCTGGTGTTACTAGGCAAAAGTCACTGCCCATTCGAGTACGTAGCATATGTGCTTCAAGCGCTGAACAAACAACACCATCTAAGCCAGCCTGTTGTGTCAGTGTGGCCAGGTTTAGCACATGGGTTGCCAAGTCGGTTTGAATGCCGATTTGATTCAATCCATGTTGGTTCATGCTGGTAAGTACTGTAACGGCAATTAACAGTGGTTTTGTATTGCTAATATTGACGGCCTGACGCGCTGCTTGCATCATTTCTAGCCCGCCACTGGCATGCACATTAAGCATCCAAACACCTAAGTTACTTGCAGCAGTGCAAGCCTTAGCAACGGTATTGGGAATATCATGAAACTTCAAATCTAAAAACACGCCAAAATTTGAGTGTGCTAACTGCGTAACAAATTGTGGCCCTGCAGCGGTAAAAAGTTCTTTACCAACTTTTAGTCGACACAGTGCTGGGTCTAACTGATTGACTAACTTAAGTGCGCTTGCGGCATCAGCATAATCCAGGGCTACAATGATTTTAGGATCATTGCTATAGTTTTTGGAATTTTGGGTTGGTTGATTATTCATCGTCATTTATGTATTCGCAGATTTATCTATTGCGTTGGAAATTGGTTCAGACAGTTGTTGCTTCAGCGGGTAAGGATTCCCATGCGTTACAGGCTGGGCATTGCCAGTGGTGATATTTGGCCTTAAAGCCGCATTGTTCACAATAGTATGCAGTTCTGTTACCAATAGCATGGCGCACAGCTTGTTGCATTAGTTGTGTATCTTGTTGATGCGTGTTTTGCTGATGATGGGTTTCTACAATCGCACGCGCCTGTAATAACTGATCAAGGGTACTCAAACTGGGCTTTTTAATTAACTCATTGCG
>DIZU01000194.1:9187-11444 GCA_002429455.1 Methylotenera sp. UBA6020
TTGAGCAACGAAGATAATTTGTAAGTTTGTAGATAAGTTTGTAATAAGTTCAAGCCATCAGCGGTTTGATTGAGGGCGCGATAACTGTTAAGTAATTTAGGGGCAATTAAACCTAGATATTCAGGTTTTTGAAACTCGATGCGCTTCCAAGTAGAAATAGCTGCTTTGTGCTCGCCGGCTTCGAATTCTAAATCGCCCAATAATACATTGGCCCGCACACAGTTTTTATTAGCATTCAATGCCTGGTCTAGTTCAAATCTGGCAGTATGTGTGTCATTGGCCAGTTTTGATTTAACCGCCATTTCACAGTAGTAATGCGAAATTTCAACTCTAAATGGTACGCCAGAAAGCCGTTCTAACTCAGTTGCCGCTTTAATGGCACGTTCCCATTCGCGTTCTCGCACATAGATTTCGAGCAGGGCGCGTAAGGCAGGCTGACGATACCTGTCATCATTTAATGATTCAAATAGTTCTTCAGCACGATCCAGCAGGCCTGCCTTTAAATAGTCTTGAGCAAGCTCGGCGGTAACTGCTAATTTTTGTTGCGGTTCGAGTTCTTTTTTCTCAAGTAGGTTTAAGTGTAAATGAATCGCCCGATCTACTTCACCACGGCGTCTAAATAGGCTGCCTAAGGCAAAATGCAGTTCAAGAGAATCCGTGTTGGCTTGCACCGCTTCGGTAAAAGCTTCGATGGCTTTATCGTGCTGATCGGTAATAAGAAAATTCAAACCCTTAAAATAGGCGGCCGGCAGGGCAGTAGACTCAGCCAGTAATTGTTTAAGATCTACCCGTGCAGCTAACCAGCCTAGGCTGAAAAATAAAGGCAGTGCTAACAGCCACCAGAATTCAAATTCCATTGTGCTTCACTTTTTTATTAGTGGAATAATCGTATTGTGCGCTTAACATTTAATTCTTCTATTTTGCATAGTCTTGTAATTTTACCTTAAATAAATGATGCTCAAATAAAGTAATACGCATTACTTTAAATAGGGTTTCTTACCTAACTTATCAATCGTGTTGCAACTTAGACGTTTGATAAACGTAAAAAAACGGCAGCTTGTGGCTGCCGTTTTTATTGGAACTTTAAAACAAAAGTTTCTAGCTTAAATCTACACGCTCACGTAACTCTTTACCAGCTTTGAAGTGAGGTACGTGTTTTTCTGGTACCTGTACTTTACTGCCAGTTTTAGGATTACGACCTAAACGCGGGGGGCGATAATTCAAGCTAAAGCTTCCAAAGCCACGTATCTCAATGCGCTCGCCAGTGGCAAGGTTATCAGACATCGCATCTAAAATCGCCTTCACTGATAGTTCGGCATCTTTCACCACTAATTGCGGAAAACGCTCCGCCAGTAAGGTAATTAGCTCAGATTTAGTCATGCTTATGTGCCTTTTATTTATTACGCTGTTATTTACTACAAGCTAATTTATTTCTTGCTGTCAAATTTAGCTTTTAATAATGCGCCAAGGTTAGTTGTACCCGCAGCCGCACCATCATCCGGCACTTGCGCAGCATCATCTTTAGTTTTTGTAGATTTTGCTTTAGGTTTAGCAGCAGCTTTATCATCAGTTGAACCTGTAGCACCAGAAGGATCAGCAGACAATTGTTTCACGCCAAGAGAAATGCGTTCTTTTTCTACATCAATCGCTAAAATCACAGCTTGTAACTCATCACCTTTTTTGAAGTTGCGGATTGCTTCTTCGCCAGTTTGTGACCATGATAAATCTGACAAGTGAACTAAACCATCAATGCCGCCTGGCAAACCGATGAATACACCGAAGTCAGTGATAGATTTGATTTGACCTGAAACGATATCACCTTTGTGATGCGTTGCAGAGAAATCATCCCAAGGATTAGCTTGGCATTGTTTCATACCTAATGAAAGGCGACGACGCGCTTCATCAATCTCAAGAATCATCACTTCAACTTCGTCACCTAATTGTGCAATTTTGCCCGGATGAATGTTTTTGTTAGTCCAGTCCATTTCTGAAACGTGCACTAAACCTTCGATACCTGGCTCGATTTCAACGAATGCACCGTAGTCAGTCAAGTTAGAAACTTTACCGAATAAGCGTGTGCTTACTGGGTAACGGCGTGTTAATGCAACCCATGGGTCATCGCCTAATTGTTTGATACCTAATGAAACACGGTTTTTCTCTTGATCGAATTTCAAGATTTTTGCTTCAACTTCTTCACCTACTGTAAGCACTTCTGATGGGTGCTTAACACGACGCCATGCCAAATCAGTGATATGTA
>DIZU01000217.1 GCA_002429455.1 Methylotenera sp. UBA6020
GGTCAACTGATAAAAAGTGATGAAAAAATCTGTAACGAGCAATGGGATAATTAACGCATAAATGATTGGGCCGGTAATCAGGTTTTGCGGGCGATTGGTTACCAGCCAGAGGAAAAAATTCGTCTTAAGCCGTCGGTGTCTTTCCTGCATGGATTGTTCAAATTCGACACGTTTCCCTTTAATGTGAAAAAATATGCTGGTTGGTTGTTCGCGAAGTGCTGTGCGAAGGTCGTCTTCCAGCGCTGTAATCTGGTCAAGTAATTGCTGGATGCGGTCGTTCATTAAAGTTTCCAATTTCGATAATTTACTATGCAACATGCCGAAATAGAGAGTTCTATATACGGCACAATGCTTTGGTTATTGCGCCCTTGTTGATGGACCTGTTAGGCGGAATATCTGTCATGAAGCTCTGAATCAAAGACATGATAAAGATGCCAAACACGTGCAGCAATCTTACATGCGGTGCTATTCCGTGTACGGTGAAAAGTTGCTTCCATATTAGATTTATAATATCCGCTTGCCGGGTAACGCGTGAGCATCTGGAGAATCCACGTGACGTCGTCTTTACAACTGTCAGGGACCATGTCAGGACTTAGTTGAAATAGGTATTCTGAAGCAGCCCAGACACGATTACGGGCATCGCCAGCCCCAGTCACCAGTTCACCAACAGCTGATGAAACTTTCCCAAACATCCAAGCCCAGTGCTGAGTCATGTTGCGTTTAACGAAACTGTATAAAAGTATCATGCAAGCATATTGCCTGTGTAACGCCTATGGGTCAATATGACATATCGAAATTGCGATGTGAGCAGCAAGCGTAGCCTCGATGGAATGAAATGAAATCGAGGGTTATCGCCGACTAAACCTTGATTTCGCCTGCGACTACATCAAGGCTATGTTCAATGGAGAAAGAGTTGCTATATGGCGCAAATCAAAAAAGTTGAATATTAATAACGGTATCAATTATCAAGCGTTAAAATTGGCAAAAACTATACACATCTGTATACTTTAATTATCTTAAGATTTTTGTAACCTTAGTTGAAAGAAGCTTGTTATGGATAACCCGTTAAAAAGTCGGCAGTTAAAATGGTCTGGTTTAAAAAGCATGGTGTTATTGAGCTGCCTTGCCATTGCAGCGTGCACGGGCTTAACGAACAAACAGTCGAGCGCAACTAACAAGGATTGGCCTAGCTTTGGTCGCGATTTTACTAACCAACGTTTATCCCCGCTTACGCAAATTAACCAACAAAATGTTAAAGATTTAAAACTGGCTTGGCAATTCAAAAGCGGTGTAGTAGCTACTTTCCAAGCAACGCCGATTGTGGCTAACGGTGTGATGTACGTGGCTTTGCCCTACAATCATATCGTAGCATTAGATGCAAAAACCGGTAAGGAACTTTGGCGTTACAAACATGAACGCAGAACGAACTGGAAAATGTGTTGCGGCCCAGCGAACAGGGGCGTGGCTGTCAGTGATGGCAAGGTGTTTATTGGTACGGTAGATGCACGATTGATTGCGCTTGATGCTAAAAATGGCGCAAAACTTTGGGATATTGATGTAGCGGACGACACCGCTCTGACCGAAAACATCAGTTCACTGAGCAAATCAGATACCAAAAGTCAAAAAGAAGCTTACGGTGGCACCGGCGTGGGAGTTGCCATGGCGCCAGTGGTATATCACGGCAAGGTCATTGTCGGCGTTACTGGTGTTGGTTATGGTTTGCACTTAGATATTCCCACAAAAGATGCGCCTCTTGGTGCAGTGGTAGGGGTGGATGGCCGTTACGGTCGCCCCGGCTTTTTAGCGGCTTATGATGTAAACAACGGACAACGTGTTTGGCAGTTTGATACGATTCCAGCGCAAGGTTGGGAGGGTATATTCGCAGAAACAACATCAGACGGCATATCACTGAATAGAGATATTGCGGCTGAAAAAGCCAATGTAATTAACAATAAAGATGCGTGGCGTTATGGTGGCGGTTCGGCTTGGAGCACGCCGGCGATTGATACCAAAACCGACACGCTGTATTTTGGCACTGGTAACCCATCGCCACAAATGAATGATGTTTCACGTCCGGGTGATAATCTCTACACAGTTTCACTCGTTGCACTTGATACCGAAACTGGCAAACTCAAATGGCACTATCAACAAGTGCCCCATGATGTTTGGGGCTACGATGTAGCCAGCCCACCGGTTTTGTTCGACTATAGAAAAGATGGCAAAACCATTGCTGCCGTTGGGCAAGCCAGTAAAACCGGTTGGTACTATGTGAATGATAGAGCGACCGGAAAACTGCTGATGAAATCTGATGCTTTTGTGCCGCAAAAAAATCTATTTGCCAAGACCACCAAAGAGGGCACTGTACTTTACCCGGGTATTTTAGGCGGAGCCAATTGGAGTCCGAGTGCGCTAGATGAAAGTAGTCAAACCAGTTTTGTAGCTGGTATTCATTCACCAATTAAATACACATTGGTGGAAGAACCTTCTAAAAATGGCTTGCCTGCGATTCGCTATGCATCATCTGAACCCACCAAAGACCCGCGCTGGGGCGTGTTATCTGCCATCAACTTAACCACGGGTAAAATGCACTGGCAAGTTAAAACCGAACAACCGCTGATGGGTGGCGTGCTTGCTACGCGCACTGGCTTGCTATTCATGGGTGAGGGCAATGGCAGTTTCAATGCTTACAATAGCAATACAGGTGATTTGTTGTGGCAAACCAAAGTAGATGCAGGGGTGAATGCACCACCTATCAGCTATGAAATTGATGGTGTGCAATATGTTGCGGTAGCTGCGGGCGGTAATGCTATTTTTGGTTACACCGCTGGCGATAATGTTCTAGTCTATGCGCTGCCAAAGTAGGCCGTGTTTTCCGCTCGGCTGGAGCGTCATTAAATAGTGGGATCAATAAGAGACCTTAGAATGAATTGAAAGCTGATCCGATCCACCCAAACGCAGAGGGTTATTGCAAAGTAGAAGCGCATTTACGTAAATCGCTTATCAAAATGGGGTTCCTGACAGAAAGGTAAACGATAAAATATTTTTAGAAGCATTCTTTTATTCTTTACCAAGCAAAGGCAATGGTTCAAGCAGTGCGGCAAGGTCGGCGGTGCCGAACTTGGCTAGGCCACTTGCATCTTCGGAGAGTACGCCGGCTGCGAGATCGGCTTTTTTCTCTTGCAGGGTGAGTATTTTCTCTTCGATGCTGCCAGCGACGACCAGTTTATAAACAAACACATTGTTTTTCTGGCCAATTCTATGCGCTCTGTCCGTGGCTTGGTTTTCTGCTGCCGGGTTCCACCAGGGGTCGTAATGAATCACCGTATCGGCAGTGGTGAGGTTTAAGCCCACACCACCTGCTTTGAGGCTGATGAGAAAGATGGGAACTTCTCCAGCCTGAAATCGGCGCACCACGCCTTCCCGGTCTTGGGTGTCGCCAGTGAGCAGGACATAACCTAACTTGTGGTGAACCAGTTCTGCTTCAATTAAATCCAGCATGGAGGTGAATTGCGAGAACACCAGCACACGGCGTCCTTCGCTGACCAATTCTGGCAGCATTTCCATGAGCAGGTCAAGCTTGGCGCGTTCTTTAACGCGCTTTGCGGCATCGTTCTTGAGCAGGCGCGGGTCGCAACACACTTGGCGCAATTTAAGCAGGGCATCAAGGATGACGATATGACTACGGGCAAAACCTTTACTGGCGATTTCTTCGCGTACGCGTTGATCCATGGCGCTGCGCACCGCTTCGTACAGGTCGCGCTGGCCGCCTTCTAGCTCTACACTGCGCACGATGATGGTCTTGGGCGGTAGCTCTTTGGCTACATCCTGTTTGCGTCGTCGCAAGATAAAAGGCTTGATACGTCGTGCCAATAAGTCACGGCGCAGGGTGTCACCATGCTTTTCTATGGGAGTACGCCAGGTTTTGGTAAAGGTTTTGCTATCGCCCAGAAAGCCTGGTAAAAGAAAATCAAATTGTGCCCACAATTCGCCCAGATGATTTTCTAGCGGTGTACCAGTAAGGCACAGGCGATGGCGCGCGTTGATGTTGCGCACGGCTTGGGCGGATTTGCTGGCAGCATTTTTTACGGTTTGTGCTTCATCGAGTATAAGCAAATGATATTCGTGTGCAGTAATGGCTTCTTCATCACGCCACAGTAGCGGGTAGGTGGTGAGTACGACATCGTATTCAAGTATGCGTGAAAAATTTTCAGCGCGGTCCTTGCCATGCAGGGATAAAATTCTGAGGTCAGGTGCAAAACGCGCGGCTTCATGTTTCCAGTTGAAAATGAGAGAGGTTGGTAGCACCACCAGTGCTGGACGATCCAGGCGACCAGCTTCTTTTTCCAGCAGCAAATGTGCCAGCGTTTGAGCGGTTTTCCCTAGTCCCATATCGTCAGCGAGTATGCCAGCAAGCCCTTGCTCACGCAGATATTGCAACCAGGCCAGACCTTCGAGTTGATAAGGGCGTAATTGCAACGCAAATCCAGCGGGTGGCAAGATAGCCTGAATGCCTGATTGATGTTTAAGCTTGTCCGCTAGACGACAGACCGCTTCCGCCCCCTTGAATTGCCAGCGTGCCATGCTCGATAGCTCGGCTAGGCGCGGAGCATCCAGTTTAGAAAGGCGTAATGCGCCTTCCGGGCGGCGATCAAACAGGTCTATCAAGGTGAGCGCCAGCGTTTTAAGGCGTTCCGCTGGCGCTACTATGTGTGTGCCATTGGGCAATAGCAGCGTGATTTTTTCCTGATCGTCTATTTGTTTGAGTTGCTTGACATCCAGCCAGCGCGGTTCACGGTGAAATAGTTCATAGAGTAGCGGGGCAAGGGGTAGGCGGTTGTCATCGACCATAATGCCCATATCGAGGTTGAACCAGCCATTTTCATCTTCGCTGATGTCAGCATCCCAGGCGCTGATTTCCAGCACCAGATGACGAAAACCTGGCGGGGTAATGATATTCCAGCCTTGTTCTCGCAGTTTGTGGCGGGTGACCTGCATAAACTCCGTCCACGCATATTCATCATGCAGCGCATACAACCATTTTTCACGATGATGTCCTTGCAGAACATGGGGAGGAATTTTCTGTAAGCCAAATAGTTCCAGGGATTTAAGTAGGTTGGCTTCGAATTTTGCTTGCCGTTTAATGTGTACCGTTTCGCCATTGGCTGCGGTGACAAACTCGGTAGTGCTGCCAGCATCCACGCTGAATTCGTCATAGCGGAATGAGGGTGCGGCATAATCGATTTCAAGGTTTCCATAAGGATAACCACGATATTTTGATATCCAGATCGGCACAGTGGTGGCAAGGGTGAGCGTTGGCACAGGTGTTGTCGCTATCGTATGCAAGGCAGTGATGTTGTCTGGTAGTGGTAGCGCGGGAGAGAGTTCTCGTAAAACATTGGCAACGACCGTTACATCTACTGCACGCAGCGGTGGCAAGGTCATCAGTCGTGTAATTTCTTCTGCTGTGCAAGGCGCGTTTAGCGACCCTATCTCCGCCGTTTGTGCGTCTACATACCACACCGTTTCCAGCGCTAGAATGGCCGTTGTCGGCGGCGAGGCCAGCAATCTTGGAACAATCTCCCCATTCCCACTATGCTGCCATTCCAGCTTGCCTTGGCGTTCTTCGCCTGATTGTAGCGGGAGTGAAACGCGATATTCATATCGGTTCTCTAGTTGTGTGGCAAAAAATAACTTGCCTGCGGTAACTAACCGCTTCAATACATCCTCACCTATACGGCCTGAGAGCGGAAAAATATCCGCATACCTGTCTTTACTACGCATCAACCAAAGTGAGTGCAAAATAGCGGCATCTTCTTCGTCAACAAATTTAGGTGGTTGCAACAAGGCACGCTCGATATTGTTCCAGCTTTGTGCGCTGGCATTGGGCCTGCCATCTGCATCCACGCGGCCTTTCATGATAAAGATGCCATACGCACTGGTGTATGGCACTTGCCTGAGCAGGTAAAACAATTGATCGGCTCGCTTGGCTGGCAACGAGGGTGTTTTCTTTTTAGCCGAGACCGTGCGGCGAAAATTTTCCAGCCATTGCAGCACGGCGGGATTAATCTGTGGTGCTGCGCCACGCTTTTCAAGCACTTCCAGCAAAACGGCAGCGGCATGTTTGCAGCCGTAACCCACGGGGCAGGTACACTCGGCGTCAATATCCAACAAAGCTGCTTCGTCTTGAAAAAAAAGAATGTCGACCTGATAAGGTTGATACGCGGTTCCTTTAACCTGAGCAGTAATCGCATCAGGCAGCATCTTTAGCTGACTGACAGCATTGAGGTAAGCAGCACCTTTCTGGGTTTCTCGGCTGCTTAAGCAGCGAATAACATCGGCAAGCGTGTAAAGTTGGGTGAGAGACATGCGTGTTTCAGTTCTGGAAGATTGCAATATGGATTATGTTTTAAGTCTGCTTGGTTTTGAATTTAGCGGTGCTTTAACTTCAAGCAAAGCACTGCGCAAGCCAACACTAAAGTAATACTGTTGGCCACAATGATAGGCCAGCTGCCAATCATTAATCCATAAGTTAACCAGCCTAATACGCCTAAGCTAAACAAGCTATACATGGGTAGTGAAACTCCAGATAAATCGCGCGTTTTCCATGAATGATGAGCCTGCGGTACAAAAGCAAGGGTGGTTAAAAGTGCGGAGAAATAGCCAATTAGATTTGTCGTATTCATGGTTTGTTCATTCAAATTATGTTGCATCACTTTTTTCATACCAGTGACGGCTCTGCTTAACAATAGCCACCACCGATAACATGACAGGTACTTCAATCAGTACACCCACTACGGTAGCGAGGGCAGCACCCGAATTGAAACCGAATAATGCGATTGCCGTGGCAACAGCCAACTCAAAGAAATTAGAAGCACCTATCAAGGCGGATGGCCCGGCAACGCAATGTGCCACTTTGAATTTTTTATTGAGCCAGTATGCCAACCCAGCATTAAAATAAACTTGAATCAAAATGGGTACAGCTAGTAATAAAATGATCACCGGCTGCGCCAGAATTTGCTGCCCCTGAAAAGCGAACAATAATATTAAGGTCAGCAGTAGAGCGCCTAGCGAGAACGGGTGCAATTTGGCTAAAGTGGTTGCTAGCGCTACAGGGTCAGCTTTTAATAATGCCCGCCAAACCTGGCTAATGACAATGGGCACCACGATAAATAACAACACTGACAAAACCAAGGTATCCCAGGGCACATTGATACTAGACACACCTAGCAATAATGCTACCAGTGGCGCAAAGGCAAACAGCATAATCACATCATTCACCGCAACTTGTGACAACGTGAATTTAGCATCACCATCACACAAATTGCTCCATACGAACACCATCGCAGTACATGGTGCGGCGGCAAGCAAAATCAGGCCTGCAATATAGCTATCAATCTGCGCACTGGGTAGATACGGGGCAAACCAGTGCCGAATAAATAGCCAGGCGAGAATTGCCATTGAGAAGGGTTTTACTAACCAGTTGATTGCCAAAGTGATGGCGAACCCTTTGCCGTGTTGCGCAACTTCCATCATTTTACGCAAATCAATTTTAAGCAGCATTGGGATAATCATGAGCCAAATTAATAAAGCCACTGGCAGGTTCACTTGTGCCAGTTTCATATTACCTATTGCCTGAAATAAAGCGGGTACCAGCTTGCCCAGCAATATGCCGACCACAATGCAGGCCAATACCCACCAAGTGAGATTGCGTTCAAAAGAACTTATTTTAACAGTACGTATTTCTATAGGCTTTGATTGCATTTGATCTCGACTTGTATTCATAATTATCTTAAATGGGACTTTTCTGGGTAGATAAACGCTTAATTACACGCTTGATTATACTCATTACCGTGAGCGCAACTGCGCCTGCCGCAATGCCAAACACACCATTCAGCAAAGCCGGCACGGTGGCTTGCAACAAGCCACTATTTAATGAGCTGGAAAAATATTCAATCCAATGATGCACACTTGCAATGCCATGCGTGAGAATTGCGCCACCCACTAAGAACATTGCAGCAGTCCCCACTACAGCTAAAGTCTTCATCATGTATGGTGCGAAGCTTAATATAGCAAAGCCCAGTTTGCGTTTAAGCGCGGGCAACAAAGCTCTGCCCTGACTTTTTGCTAAATAAAGTCCGCCATCATCAAGCTTAACAATACCCGCGACCAAACCATACACACCAACGGTCATGATGATGGCAATGCTGGTAAGCACAATGATTTGCCGGGTAAAGTCTGCAGAAGCAACGGTGCCTAAGGTAATGACGATAATTTCGGCAGATAATACAAAATCAGTACGAACTGCAGCGGCAATTTTCTCTTTTTCTGAAGTTTCTATCGTAAGACTTTCATCTCGGCCGA
Organism: Methylotenera sp. UBA6020; assembly: GCA_002429455.1. Lineage (GTDB taxonomy): Bacteria > Pseudomonadota > Gammaproteobacteria > Burkholderiales > Methylophilaceae > Methylotenera. The sequence goes on from DIZU01000217.1 coordinate 8,362, forward strand.
TTAGATTTTCCGGTTCGGAGTAATTAACTTCCTCATGATGAAAAAATTGATGGAATAGCTTCTCAACGCCTTCATAACATAAAAATAGGCCGCCTAACATTAATAGAGGTGTAACTGCCCACGGGATGAATGCGCTGATCACGAGCGCAGTAGGGACTAAAATCAACTTATTGACTGCAGAGCCTTTTGCTACGGCCAAGACCACAGGCAGTTCTCTATCCGCATTTACGCCTGCAACTTGTTGTGCATTAAGCGCTAAATCATCACCCAGTACCCCTGCAGTTTTTTTTGCTGCGACCTTGGTCATGACAGAGACGTCATCCAGAATGGTTGCAATATCATCAATAAGCGTTAAAAGGCTAGCACCGGCCATATTGAAACGTCCTGATTAGGTAATTTTTTGTGACTGAATTATAACCATGGAGTCATCAATATAGAAAATTAAAATTCCGCATAAAGCGGATTATTTTTAGCAATCTAATGGTTGTGTTAAGCAAATATTCATGCCTATTAAATAGGTCTAATAGGCGTTGAACCTTTTTAGAGTTTTCCACAACTATATCTTTAAAGATGTAGAATAATAAGGTCAATATGCGTTAGCTTTTTAGTGGTGCTTTTACGCAAACTAAAAAAATCTATCACTAGCTACGACTTTTCGCGACACAAGAAAACGGTGTTCGTTTGCGCGTTTAGTCTAAGCTGGTACTGTAGCAAAGACTGGTGGACTGTGAGCGAGAAACACGTCAAGCATTATCTGAATAGGCTTCAGCAGTTGCGCAACGAAGCTGAGGCCAGACTCGCCCTCGACCCTACGGAGGCGTCAGTGCCTCCCACTTCTTCAGTGCCACTCACTGTCTCAGCAGCACACACCTTAGATGCACTCCTACACGAATTGCAAGTGCATCAAATTGAACTGCAGATGCAAAACGAAGAGCTGCAGCAAGCCTGCGCTACGCTAGAAGCATCGCGAGACCGTTATGTCAACCTGTATGAATTTGCACCTATTGGCTACTTTACCCTCACGACTGAAGGATTGATCGCGGAGATTAATCTGAAAGCAGCTTCAATGCTCGGCATTGAACGCAATAGTTTCACTCAGTGGCGCTTTGTACAGTTTGTTGCTGATCAAGATAAAGACCACTGGTATAGCCTGTTTCAGCGCATGAAGCGAGATGTCGGTAAAAGAGAGCAATGTTTGGATTTGATATTGATCCGCAAAGATGGATCAACGTTTAATGCCCATCTTGAATGCCAGCGAACAGACAACATTGGCGAGTCTCAGATATTGCATATTATCCTCGCCGATATCACCCAATTCAAGCAGGCCGAAGCGGAGTTACGTATCACCGCTACCGTTTTTGAATCTGAAGAAGGCATGTTCATTACTGATGCTAACTGGTTGATTTTGAAGGTTAATCAGGCCTTCACTGCAATTACAGGTTATACGGCAGGAGAAGTCATTGGTCAAACACCTCGACTGCTCAAGTCTGGCCGCCATGATGCGGCTTTTTATGCCGGTATATGGGGGCGCATCAGTAGTACTGGGGCTTGGCATGGAGAAATTTGGGATCAGCGCAAAAATGGTGAGGTGTATCCACAATGGCTTACCATTACGGCAGTACAAGGGGGCGGCAATGTAGCACTCTATTATGTTGCCACAATGATCGACATTACCCACCAAAAAGCAGCCTCTGAGCGAATTGAGCAACTGGCGTTTTACGACCCCTTAACTAACTTACCTAACCGGCGGCTTCTACTGGATCGGCTCAAGCAGGCATTGGCTTCAACTACCCGTAGTGACCGTAAAGGAGCGTTGTTGTTTATTGACTTAGACAACTTCAAGACGTTGAACGACACCCTTGGCCACGACATAGGTGACCTGCTACTGCTGCAAGTCGCACAGCGGCTTGTAACCTGCGTGCGTGAGGGTGATACTGTGGCGCGCCTAGGCGGCGACGAATTTGTTGTGATGCTGGAAGATCTAAGTGAAAACCCGGAGGAAGCGGCAAACCAAACTAAAATAGCCGCAGAAAAAATGCTAGCCACTCTAAATAAGCCCTATTTGCTTGCAGTACACGATTATCGCTGCACGTCCAGCATCGGCATTATCCTGTTTGGTGGTCAAAGTGTAACGGTAAATGACCTATTGAAGCGCGTGGATATCGCCATGTATCAGGCTAAACATGATGGACGCAATACCCTATGTTTTTTTGATCAGGAGATGCAGGCGAGGATTAATGCTCACGCCAGATTAGAGCGAGACCTACGCCGGGCGCTGACAGAGAGCCAATTCAAGCTCTATTACCAGAAGCAAGTGACCCACGATGGCAAAGTAATTGGGGCGGAAGTCTTAATTCACTGGCAACATCCAGAGCGCGGATTGATTTTACCTACAGAGTTTATCCCCCTGTCCGAGGAAACCGGACTAATCTTGCCTATCGGACAATGGGTACTAGAAGCAGTTTGTACCCAGCTAAAAAAATGGGAATGCAATCCTCTCACTCAGCATTTGCAACTTGCCGTTAACGTCAGCGCGCGCCAGTTCTACCAGGCTGATTTTGTCGAACAAGTCCTTGCTGTGCTGACAAAATCGGCTATTGACCCCAGTAAGCTCATGCTCGAACTCACTAAAAATCTGGTGTTGGATGACATTAATGACACCATCCTCAAGATGAATGCACTCAGGGAAGTAGGGGTGAAATTCTCGATGGACGACTTTGGTACTGGTTATTCATCGCTGACTTATCTTGCAGAATTGCCGCTCACCCAACTCAAAATAGACCAGTCATTCGTGCACAATATTGGTATCAAGCTATCAGATGCTATCGTCGTGCAAACCATTATCGGCATTGCTAACAATCTGGGGGTGAGTGTAATTGCCGAGGGAGTGGAAACTGAAGAGCAACGCCTCTTTCTAGAACAGCACGACTGTCCGTTTTTCCAAGGTTACCTGTTCGGCAAGCCGGTGCCG
>DIZU01000168.1:0-2866 GCA_002429455.1 Methylotenera sp. UBA6020
GCGTGGTTTGCAAACGCTTAACGATGATTTAGGTGAGAACCTAGCTGAAAACAAGGATTTAGGCAAGAGTCAATGGTGCGTGAACGGTACCTTCAGTTTGGCCGATATTGCTGTGGGATGTATGTTGGGTTATGTGAATTTACGATTTTGTTCGGTGGTCAACCTAGCCACTGAATACCCTAATTTAGAGCGTTTGCATGCAGCTTTACTTAAGCGCCAGTCGTTTCAGGACAGTTTGCCAGTAGGATAGGGTAATGACGTCAATGGTTTTGATGGCGTTTTATATTACCGCTAGGCTACATAAAACTTAGCGCAATCTACATGAGCTTAATCAGGTCTATTGTGATGAAACTCATCAATCAGGCTGATTTACTACAACCCCGCGTAATACTAAAAAATAATATCGGGATTTTCATCCACAATGCCTGAGAGTTGGGTTTTTTTGCGCATGGTCTGTCTATCGTTCAAGCGCTTTTGAGCGGCATGAGGAAAGTCGGTAAACCGAATCAAATCTCGATCTATTAACAGTGAGATCAGATCTTCTAATACGCGCGCCAATTGAATATCGCTTTCACGAAATGGCGCGTTCTCAGCCAGAGAGTTTTCTAAAAACTCAAGATACTCTTTGGCATTGCCTTCAATGAATTCCCATCCTTCGCCAAGATTTTCCGATGCACTCGCCGCAACAATATATCCTTGCACATTTTTAAAGACGTAAGCCATAGCAACCTAAGTAATCTAGTAGTTTTCTAATTGAGATGATTTTAATACTTAAGCTCTGATTTTGATACCGAAAACGAAAAGTATAAAATAACAATTGAACTCAGTCGGCGGTTGTATCATAAAAGTGATGACGCTTAAGCCAATACACCTTAATGACATTGCACCATAAGTTTAATCTTAGCTAAATTGCCGCATTAATAATGCCGCCACCCAGGCACACATTACTTTCATACACCACTGCAGATTGCCCCGGCGTAATTGCCCACTGTTTTTGCCCAAATTTGATCTCAACTTCATCATGCGTTAAGCGATCAATTTCACATGGGGCATCGGGCTGCCGGTAGCGGGTTTTGGCGGCATACACCCAGTTGGTGATAGGTTGAGCCTCAACTGAGTTGCCCGCTATCCAATGCAATTGACCCGCTAACAAGCCATCGTTTAATAGCAGCGGATGCTGATGGCCTTGCACGACGATCAGCACATTTGCTTCCATGTCTTTGGCGGCAACAAACCAAGGTTCGCCGTTGCTCTCGCGACTACCGCCAATTTTCAGCCCTTGGCGTTGGCCTAAGGTGTAGTACATGAGTCCTTCATGCCGGCCGACCAATTTGCCTTCAGGTGTTTTGATGTCGCCTGGTTCGCGTGGCAGGTATTTACTTAAAAACTCCTGAAATGGTCGTTCGCCTATAAAGCAAATGCCAGTAGAGTCCTTTTTTTCTGCGTTGATCAGCCCTGCATTGCGGGCGATTTCGCGGACTTCGCGTTTTAAGTGTTTGCCCAATGGAAATAATGTTTTAGACAGTTGCGCTTGATTCAGGCGGTATAGAAAATAGCTTTGATCTTTGCTGCCATCATCGGCTTTCATCAATTGAAATAAGCCGGGTTTGAGTGGATTTTCCCGTACTTGTGCATAGTGACCTGTAGCAATCAGGTCGGCTCCCAAGTTCATCGCGTGGTCTAAAAAAGCCTTGAATTTAATTTCTGCATTACACAAAATATCTGGGTTAGGTGTACGGCCAGCTTTGTATTCACTTAAGAAATTGGCAAATACACGGTCTTTATATTCCGCACTAAAGTTCACCGCTTCAATATCGATGCCGATTTTATCTGCAACCGAAACCGCATCAATTAGATCCTGTTTGCTCGAGCAGTATTCATCAGTATCGTCGTCTTCCCAGTTTTTCATGAAAAGCCCTGTCACCTCATAACCTTGCTCTTTAAGCAACAACGCCGTGACTGAGGAGTCGACGCCGCCGGATAGGCCTACTACGATTTTTTTCTTTCGGGCCTTATTTAAATTCATGGTTATTCAAGTTCATTGTGCATTAATTTATAAATGAGTGAGGTTTTATTAGGTGAGTGAAGCTTTATAAATGGGTGATCACAGACAGCGGAAATTGTTGCCCGCTTAGATAATCCTCAAAGCAGGTGAGCACTTGCGGGCTACGCATGAGCATCACTTTGCTATGAATTTCATCGATGCTCATCCACACCGCGCGAATGATACCAACATCTAGCGCTAATTGCGGTTGATGATTGCTTACTTTGCCGATGTAGGCGAAGCGCAAATAGGTGGTGTCGTTATGTTCGTGCTTCCAATGGTAGATGCCCAATAATGCGGTTGGTTTAAACGCATAAGCCGTTTCTTCCAGTGTTTCACGTACGACAGCCTGCAGTAATGTTTCATTATCTTCTAAATGACCCGCAGGCTGATTGAAGCGGTTGCCACGCTCGGTACTTTCTTCTACCAGTAAAAATTTTCCGTTATCTTCTACGATTGCCGCGACGGTGGCATGGGGCTTCCAGTGCATGGTTTGAGTCTTTAAATGATTGTATTTAATTAGATAGTGGTTATTTTAACCCGAAGTAGGTTGTTTTAGCGAAAGTCACCACTTTTGGTGACAAATGACAGAGTAGTTTATACCGCTAGTTTAGGAAACAAGCCAATCAACCCGTGTGCAATAAACTCAACCGCCATGGCCGCCAGTATCAAGCCCATCAGGCGCGTGACAATATTGATACCGATGGTGCCAAGTTGATTAGAGATGCCCACAGACAGCCTAAGTACCAGCCAAATGATGATGGAAATAATAAAAACAGGTACAACCAGAGATAAATGCCCGGCAAAGCTACTGTTTTGCTG
>DIZU01000168.1:2976-10045 GCA_002429455.1 Methylotenera sp. UBA6020
GAAATGGCGAGTACGATAAATACGGTTAAGGCAACGGTTTTGGCGATGATTGCACGGTCTTGCCTGCTCCAGCCATCTGTCGCGCTGATAAAGATTGGTACGCTACCGATTGGATTCACAATGGCAAACAAGGCAATTGTCACTTTGAAAAGAGCAGCCCAGTCTGTCATGCAAAATCCTTCAAATGGAGTAAGTGCAATTTAAATGCCGAATTGAATAAATGCCAATCTGAAAGTATAGTTTAATCAATTAAAGCTTTGTCAATTTCAACATAGTAAATTAAAGTACCTGTATGAGTAAGCCAATATCGAATCAGCACATTTCTATCCCGCTCCCAATTTATCTCGCGCCTACCATTTACCTGGCTTCGCGTAGTCCACGTCGTGTCGAACTATTAAAACAGATAGGGCTTACGTGTGAGACATTGCCCGCCGATATTGATGAAACGCAATTGCCAGATGAATCACCGGAACGTTATGTCACCAGGTTAGCCCAGCAAAAAGCCGAGGCATGTTTGCAGCGTTTAACCGATGCACAGCGACTGCATCCTGTTCTGGCAGCAGATACTACAGTGGTACTGGCCGGTAAGGTCTTAGGTAAACCGGAAGATGATGACGATGCACGCAGCATGCTTAATGCATTATCTGGTAGTCTGCATTATGTACATACGGCGGTAGCGCTCGCGTTTAATCATACGATTGAAGTTACACTATCCACTACAGCGGTGGAGATGATGGTGTTGTCTGCTGCACAAATTGAGGCCTACATTGCTACAGGCGAGCCTCATGACAAAGCCGGGAGCTATGGCATACAAGGGCTGGCAGGGGCATGGATTAAACGCATAGAAGGCAGCTATACCGGTGTGATGGGCTTGCCGATCTATGAAACTGCGACTTTGCTAAGAAAGCATGGCATCAGTATTTGATGAAAAATAACCTGGTATAAAAACACGATACAAAATTAAAAGTTAAAAGAGAATGTACCTTGAGTGAAGAAATACTAATCAACGTCACGCCGCAAGAAACCCGCATAGCCATGATGGAAAATGGCGTGGTACAAGAGTTGCAAATTGAACGTAGTTCCTCATTGGGGCTAGTGGGCAACGTGTATCGTGGCGTAGTGTGCCGCGTATTGCCCGGCATGCAATCTGCCTTTGTGGAAATGGGCTTGCAACGTGCGGCTTTTTTGCACGCGGGAGATATTGTTGAGTGTGGCGAATCCAGTGCGCAGCGACCCATACAAGAAGTGTTACGTGAAGGCCAGTCGTTAATGGTGCAGGTGATTAAAGAGCCTATCGGTACCAAAGGTGCACGATTGACCACGCAAATTAGCATTGCCGGACGTTTTTTGGTGTATTTGCCGCAACAAGATCATATCGGTGTGTCGCAACGTATTGAGCATGAAGCTGAGCGTGAGTTATTAAAAGCGCGTTTGATTGGCTTGCTGCCAGAAAACCGCATTGGTGGCTACATTATAAGAACCATGTCTGAAACTGCTACAGATGATGAACTGCGCGCAGACATCGATTATTTAACTAAAACCTGGGCGCATATTCGGGCAAAAAGTACGACGGTGCCAGAGCGTTCGCTAATTTTTCAAGATTTGAGTTTACCCATGCGTGTGTTGCGTGATGTGGTGTGCGCTGCGACGGAAGTGGTGCGTATTGACTCCAGCGAAACCTATCAAAAGCTGGTGGATTTTGCCAATTTGTACGCGATTGCAGCAGTCGATAAATTATTGCATTATCAAGGTGAACGACCACTATTTGACCTATACAGCATTGAGCAGGAAATTGAAAAAGCCATGTCACGCAAGGTGGAGCTGAAGTCCGGTGGTTATTTGATATTTGACCAAACTGAAGCGTTGACCACGGTTGATGTGAACACCGGCAGTTTTGTCAGTGGTAAAAACTTATCCGATACTATCTTCAAAACCAATCTTGAAGCCGCGCAATGTATAGCTCGCCAGTTACGGTTAAGAAATTTGGGCGGCATTATCATCATTGACTTTATTGATATGGATGAAGATACGCAGCGTGTGGCTGTGCTGGAAGAGCTGCACAAAGCCGTAGCGTGTGACCGTGCACGCACCGGCGTGAATGGCTTTACGCCGTTAGGTTTGGTAGAAATGACGCGCAAACGTACGCGTGAAAGTTTAGCGCATATACTCTGTGAGCCTTGTGCCGCCTGCCAAGGGCGAGGTGAACAGAAAACGGCGCAAACAGTATGCTATGAAATTTTACGTGAGTTATTGCGCGAGGCTAGACAGTTCAACGCGCGTGAGCTGCGGGTGCTGGCAGCCCCAAAAGTGATTGATATGTTGCTGGATGAGGAGTCACAAAGTTTGGCTAACTTATCTGACTTTATTGGCAAGCCAATTTCGCTACAAGTCGAGTTGAATTACAGCCCTGAGTCATTTGATATTATTTTGATGTAATATCCATTTGATTTATCCATGGAATTATTAAATCAACACAACAAATCAAATAATCATGCAGCTAGTTTAGCGCTTGCGGATTGCCACCGATAAAAGCTGCGTCTGGCAGTATCACCGTCTTACTCAAATAATCGTTATCCAACTCAGTTGACTGTAACTCTGGGCTTGATTCAAGTGTTTTTGGTTCATCTGGATTAAATTTTGCATTATGCATGAGTTGCAGCAATATCGTATCCAGTTGATTGGATTGTTGTTGATATTTAGCCAGTTCTTGTTCTGACAATTCAAGATGTTTAATGAGTTGATCGGCGCTGCTGTGAGATTCCATCAACGATTCTGCCCGCCGATCAAGCGCGTTTTTATGCACATTGATTTGCGCTTTCAATTCACCAATCACAACGTTTAACCAGCGATTGCAATCTAAGTGTGCTTGCTCAAAGATGGCTTGAATTTGTGCACCAAGCCCTAAAAAGAACTTGCGAATTAAAAAGCGCTTTTCTATAAGTACGTTGACGGGATCTGTACAAAAATCATGGGTGATTTTTCCCAAGGCCTGCATGTTGTGAATGAAATTATGGATATTGAGTTCAATCGCTTCGCTTTTCTCAAAACCGTGCTTATTTCTAAATAAGTGATATAAATCATCGGCATGTTTTTTAATGGTGCGACCTTCAAGGGTGATTTTTTCAGCAAGATTGGTCGCTAGCCGAGTAAGCTCACGCATACTTCTATTTAAACCAACGGTCGTCCAGCTGTCACCCATGTCTTGTTTAGTTTGCGCCAAAGTTGTATCTAAATAGCCTAAGCTTAGATGACGTAACAGCTTGTCACCCAATCGCTTAATTTTTTCACTACCTTGATTAAAAGTGAGTACTGACGCTTCATAGCGTTTACGCTCGGCAACGACATTTGCCAAAATCTCTTTTGATGTGTCTCGATTTTTGTTTTGTAATTCGTGTAGCTCTGCAAGCTGACTCTTAATGTTATTAACCCGTATTTGTATTAGTTTGCGTGATGACCGAATCATATCCGAGCATTCGGTGACCACTGCGCGACCAGGAACTTCATGTTTCGCTTCAACCAGTTGATTCGCTAGTGCCTCTTCTAGCATCGCGATGCCACTGCGTTTGAGTAATGCCGGATTCTTTCTGATTTTGGCGACTAAAGCTTTTTGCGCTGACATGGCAAAAACATTACGTGCATCAAGGCCTAACTCACGCGCAGTATTTTGTATTTGCTTTTGAATCAGCGCATCGACTTCGGCGTCTGTTTCAAGGCCATCCCACAGAATATCAATTTTATTCAGCACTACCAGTTTATGGGTAGCACGTTTTTGCACATATTCTGACCATATCTGCATGTCTGATTTTGTAATGCCAGTGTCGGTTGCGGTTAAAAATAATACCGCATGTGCATTCGGGATAATGCTAAGCGTCAGCTCAGGCTCGGCGCCCATGGTGTTGAGCCCCGGGGTATCAATTACAACCAATCCATTTTTCAGCAAAGGATGTGGGTAATTGATAAGCGCATGTCGCCATACGGGTATTTCAACGGTGCCTTTTTCAGCGAGCAAGCGACGCATATTGGGGTCGTTTTCGTTCCAAAAACCGAGTTTTTTCGCGGTTTCCAGATTTACTTCTCTTTTTTGCACCAAGGCTCTTAATGTTTCTTTCATGGCATTGGGTGAAGCAATATCTAAACGAATTTTATGCCATTTGCCAGGTGTCGTTTTTAGAAAAGTAAGTGAATCATCGGTTTGTCTGGTTTCAATCGGTAGCAGCTTGATGCAAGGTTCTTCGCGCGCATCCCAAAATATTTCCGTAGGACACATCGTGGTGCGGCCATGCTCACTAGGCAGCAGGCGCTGGTTAAAGCCTGAAAAAAACAGGGCATTGATGGTTTCTGTTTTTCCGCGCGAGAATTCTGCCAAGAACGCCATCACTAGTTGATCTTTTTTCAAGATCGCTTTGATGTCGTAAAGTCTCAGTTCTTGTATAGCGTCTAATGATTCTGTTTGATCCAGCCAGTCAATGTATTTGTCTATTGTAGCAATGAGGTTTTCACGCCATTGGCTATATTCGGTTATTTTTGTGCTTAGGCTAGAGCTAACAATATCTTGTGGATCAGACGCGCTATTGGGAGTTTGAGAGCTCATGTTGTTTAACTGAATACCTAATTTTGATGTTCAATTTTGTGATTGATTATGATCATAAAAACATACATATGTCTTTCAATAAGCTATTTTCCTGAAAGCTAGCCCTTCAGAAAAACTTGTATTTCAAAACCAGTGAAACGCAATTGAATAAACGCCCTAGCTTTCAATAAAACGAATGTTCAGTGTATATACCCAACACCGCATATTGCAATCATCTTATCGCCGGCTTGGGGCTAGATTGGCACTTACAAGGTCGATAGCAAGCTGTTTTCCAAAGGTATTAATATTGTAGTCAGCAGTAACTGTGCAGCAATAATAAAAATGAGTGGGCTTAGGTCGATATTGCCAGCAGAAGGGATGTATTTGCGCAGAATACGCAATATGGGGTAAGTCAGATTATTCAAGATTGGCGCAATTGGCGTGTGAGGGTTCACCCAGCTTAAAATGGCTTGTATCAATACTGCGTACAAGAAAATCGTGACACTCATGCTTATGATGCCAATCATTGCAACTGCCAGAATGACTAGCCAGATACTGTTGCCGGCGATCAATAATGGAAAGCCTTTTACCCATAGCGTGCATAGTGCAAGTACAAGTTGCGTGATGTAGGCGAGTAATAGCGTAGAAATATCTAATTTTCCTAGGCTAGGTACGAGGCGTCGCATAGGTTTTACTGCGAAGTTGGTGAGCGTTACAATCACTTGTGCGGCTGGGTTCTGAAACGAAACTTTTGTCAGCTGAAAATACAAGCGCAGTAAAAATGCTAGTGTGAGTAACCCTAGCAGCGTTTGTAATAAAAATAAAATAGCGTTATTTAGCATGTTGATTATTTACCTAGCTGATTACCGAGCAACACTGATTTATCTGCAGCAGCTTTGGCTGCGATCATGAAGGTGTTTTTGATGTTGGCCGCTTCTAAGGCGAGTATACCTTGCTCAGTTGTGCCGCCCTTTGAGGTGACCTGTGCACGCAAGGTTTTAACGTCATCAACACTTTGTGCCGCCAGCAGGCTGGCGCCTGCAAACGTTTGTAAAGCTAACATACGCGCTTCTTCGGCTTTCAGGCCTAGACCGATTGCCGCTTCCTGCAAGGCTTCTATCATATAGAATACATAAGCGGGCCCGCTGCCAGAGATTGCGGTCACTGCATCCATTTTCGCTTCATCATCAAGCCATAGTGTTTGTCCTACCGCAGCTAAAATAGTAGTGGCTTGGTCGCGCTGCATTTGGCTGACATTCGTCATGGCGTATAACGCTGAAACACCGGCTTGAATCTGTGCTGGCGTGTTAGGCATGACGCGCACTATGGCTTGATAAGCATTGAGCCAACGCGAAATGTCGGCACTCCTAATGCCTGCGGCAATTGAAATAATCAGTTGCGAGTGCAATAGTGGGCTCAATTGTCTACACACTTCTTGCAGTTGTTGTGGTTTGACTGCCAACACGATGATATCAGCGTCGTCGGCATAATCGGCACTCACCTGCACATTGAATTCTGTGGCTAATTGCGTGCGTTTTTCAGCGTCCGGTTCTATGACGGTGATGGCTTTCATATCAAAGCTATTGTTTTTTAAGCCACCGATAATGGCGCGGGCCATATTGCCGCCGCCAATAAAGCTAATGTTCATTTGCAATGTATCCTGTTTAATATATTTAACATCACTTAAATCAATTTTAAAGTGAGTTGGTCAGTTTATTTACTGGCGCCAAGCTTTCTCGTACCAAATAACGCCGAACCAATCCGCACGATAGTCGCACCCTGCTCGATTGCGATTGGATAATCCTCGGACATGCCGATAGACAGTGTATCCATTACAAAGCCCTGTGCTAGTAACGCATCATAGCATTCCCGTACTTGTTTGAATTGTGCGCGCTGCTTATTCTTATCGCTGGTAGGCTCTGGAATCGCCATTATGCCGCGTAATTTTAATTGCGGTAGCGTGGCGATTGCTGCGGCTAAGTGCGCCAGTTCTTGCAGTGCAACGCCACTTTTACTGGCCTCACCACTTACATTCAGTTGAAGGCATACTTGTAGCGGCGGTAAATCTACCGAGCGGGCATCATTTAAGCGTTGAGCAACTTTGAGTCTATCTATACTGTGTACCCAAGCAAAGTGCTGGGCAATCAATTGTGTTTTATTGCTTTGTATCGGCCCGATAAAGTGCCATTCAATCGCCAAGTCCGCGAGTTGGGTTTGTTTTTCTAGCGCCTCTTGCAAGTAGTTTTCACCAAAGCTGGTTTGGCCTGCGGCATAAGCTTCGCGAATCGCCAATACCGGTTGAGCCTTGCTCACAGCGAGTAGATGCACCGGCTGCTGGCAATGCGCAGTGATTTTTGCCGATTGAATAGTTGCTAGAATATCTTGCAAGCGATTGCCAATTGTGGTCATAATTCACCAAGCCTAAATTAACATACAGTAATGAACATCGTGTTGAAAATAGCACTTGAAGCTATAACGACAATAAGGGCACCCCTAAAA
>DIZU01000168.1:10240-18163 GCA_002429455.1 Methylotenera sp. UBA6020
ACCCCTAAAATTATAACAGGAGCAAGTTGTGGATATTTCGGATTTACTCGCATTTTCAGTTAAAAACAAAGCTTCAGACTTGCATCTTTCCGCTGGGTTGCCACCGATGATTCGTGTACATGGTGACATCCGTAAAATCAATGTGCCTGCCTTGGATCACAGCCAAGTGCATGACATGGTGTATGACATCATGAGTGATGGCCAGCGCAAGGTGTATGAAGAGACTTTAGAATGCGACTTTTCATTTGAAATTCCCAATCTGGCTCGTTTCCGGGTAAATGCGTTTAATCATAATCGTGGCTCTGGTGCTGTGTTTCGGACAATTCCGTCTAAAATATTGACACTGGAGCAATTAAATTGCCCGGCAATTTTTAAGGATATTGCCGATACCCCGCGCGGTATTTGCCTGGTGACAGGGCCGACGGGTTCAGGTAAATCTACTACGCTTGCGGCGATCATTGATTACATTAACGATAAAGAATTCGGTCACATTCTGACCGTAGAAGACCCGATTGAATTTGTCCACACTTCAAAAAAATGCTTAATTAACCAGCGTGAAGTCGGCCCGCATACACTTTCATTTAATAACGCATTACGTTCCGCGCTGCGTGAAGATCCCGATGTGATTTTAGTCGGTGAGATGCGTGACTTGGAGACGATACGACTCGCGCTCACCGCCGCAGAAACGGGGCACTTGGTATTTGGTACCTTGCATACAAGCTCCGCGGCCAAAACAGTGGACCGTATTATTGATGTGTTTCCGGCGGCTGAAAAAGAAATGGTTCGTTCCATGTTGTCAGAATCTTTACGTGCGGTTATTTCGCAAACACTATGTAAAACGAAAGATGAGCAAGGCCGCGTTGCTGCGCATGAAGTCATGATTGGCACCCCGGCGATTCGTAACCTGATTCGGGAAAATAAAATTCCACAAATGTACTCGGCGATCCAAACTGGCCAAAATGTAGGGATGCAGACCCTTGATCAGAATCTACAAGATCTAGTCAAGCGCAACATCGTTTCAGTCAATGAGGCGCGTAGCAAGGCCGCCAATAAAGATTCCATCATGGGCTAAACGACATGAAACGATTACGAGTTCAGTGTCATTAAGTGAAAATTAAAGTAAGCATGTAGGGGTGAACGATGGAACAAGGGCAGGCAGAAAAGTTTGTATTTGATTTATTGCGGTTGATGCTGGCAAAAAAAGCGTCCGATCTGTTTATTACGGCTGGATTCCCGCCCGCCATGAAAATAGATGGGAAAATGACGCCTATTAGCAGTCAGGTGTTATCTGCACCGCAAGCGCGCGAAATCTCCCGTGCCATTATGAATGACAAACAAACCGCTGAATTTGACGCTACCAATGAATGTAATTTTGCAATCGGTATGCCTGGTGTGGCGCGTTTTCGTGTTAATGCATTTGTGCAACGTGGCTCGGTCGGCATGGTATTCAGAACAATTGCCACCAAGATTCCAGAATTTGAAGAACTAGGCTTGCCGGATGTATTAAAAGACATTGCGATGACCAAGCGTGGACTGGTAATCTTTGTCGGCGGAACTGGTTCCGGTAAGTCAACCTCTTTAGCGGCAATGGTGGGCTACCGTAATCAAAATAGTTACGGTCATATTATTACCATTGAAGACCCGATAGAGTTTGTGCATGAACATAAAAACTGTATTGTGACGCAACGTGAAGTAGGGGTTGATACCGAGAATTGGCATATCGCCTTGAAAAATACCTTGCGCCAAGCACCGGACGTGATTTTGATTGGTGAAATCCGTGATCGTGAAACCATGGACTACGCGATTGCTTTTGCTGAAACCGGTCACTTATGCATGGCCACTTTACATGCAAATAGTACCAATCAGGCTTTAGATCGTATTGTTAACTTCTTCCCGGAAGAGCGTCGTCATCAATTGCTGATGGATTTATCCTTGAACACGCGTGCGTTTATTTCACAACGGCTTATTCCTAAAAAAGAGGGTAAAGGTCGTGCCGCGGCGATGGAGGTGATGATTAATTCACCATTGATTTCAGACTTGATTTTCAAAGGCGATGTGCATGAAATCAAATCGGTTATTGCTAAATCTCGTGAACTAGGTATGCAGACATTTGATCAGGCATTGTTCGATTTGCACGAAGCCGATGTCATTACCTATGAGGATGCTTTACGCAACGCAGACTCCGTTAATGATATTCGACTCAAAATTAAATTAGATGGTAAAGCCTCACATGGTAAGGATTTGTCTGCGGGTTTGGATAGTTTAGGTATTGTTTAGTCAGGCTTTGGTTTTTCATTGTGATTTAAATTACGCGTCAAATGTGAGTAGCTTTCTAGCAATATTAAATCGTCATGGGTAGAGTCATTGACATGCTGTTTTTTGTTTTACCAGCAGTATTAACGATATTAAATGCATTGTGATGGGTAGCTTGGGGTTGGCCAAATACCAGTAAGCCGCAGTCAGTTTTTCAATGCCCTAGTTTTGTTGATACACCACTTGTCCATTTACCAAGGTGACTTTGACTTTACCAGCAATTTCCAATCCATTAAAGGGGCTGTTTTTGCCTTGGCTTTTCAACGCACTAGGGTTTATTTTCCAATATTCATTGGCATCGAAAATACAGATGTCAGCGTTGCTGTTAAGGCTGAGTTCACCTGCTGGAATGCCTAACACGCTCGCAGATGCTTGCGTGACATGTTTAATGGCCTGTAATAAATCTACTTTCTCTTGATGCGCCCACTTTAAGGTGAGCGCAAGCAGTAGTTCTAAGCCTGTAGCGCCCAGTTCTGCTTCTGCAAATGGTGCCAGTTTTGCATCGTCATCTACAGGCGTATGGTCAGAGCAAATGGCGTCAATGGTGCCGTCTTTCAAACCAGCACTGAGCGCCTCTTTATCGCGTTGCGTTCTGAGAGGTGGTTTAAGGTGGCAATTGGCATCAAAGTAAGCGATATCATGCTCAGTGAGATGCAAATGGTTGGCGCTCACATCGCAGCTGATATTTAAGCCCTGCTGCTTGGCTACACGTATCATGGCGACGCCTTCAGCAGTCGATAGGCGGCTGATATGCACTCTTGCGCCGGTTTCTTGGGCAATACGCAGTATGCTGGCAAGTGCCAGTGCTTCGGCGGCGCTAGGGATACCTTTTAAACCTAATCGGCTGGCGACTTCGCCATCGTGGGCAACGCCGTCTTTAGCTAAAAAAGGCTCTTCGGCATGTAAAAACAAGGTAAAGCCGAAGGTGGCCGCGTATTCCATGGCGCGCCACAGTACTTGCGTGTCGGTAATTGCGATATTGGCTTGCGAGAAGCCTACGCAGCCCGCCTCACGCAGTTCACCCATTTCTGAAAGCACTTTGCCTTGCAGTTGACGGGTGAGTGCGCCTAGTGGGTAGACGTGCGCAAGGTTCAGTTGTTTAGCGCGATGTTTGAGCATTTCTACCAAACCTGGCTCATCCAGTACCGGGTCGGTATCCGGCGGGCAGGCAAGGCTGGTCACGCCACCTGCCACCGCGGCTTGCAGTTCACTCACTAGGGTTGCTTTGTATTCATCACCGGGTTCACGTAGCCTTGCAGATAAATCCACCAGGCCTGGACAGACGATGAAGTTGCTGGCGTCTATGGTTTGATTTGCAACAAAGCCATCAGGGATTTGTCCTAGACTTAAGATTTTCCCCGCAGCAATAAAGACATCAAGTTTGCTGTCGATGTTGTTTTTTGGGTCAATGACACGACCATTTTTAATATGTATTTTCATGCCTGGCCTCCAGATGCCTGACTTCCTGAAACTTGGCCCCCTGCTAAAATTGCCATTACCGCCATGCGCACGGCAATGCCGTAGGTCACTTGAGGCAGAATCACCGATTGGTTGCCGTCGGCCACACTCGAGTCAATTTCAACGCCACGATTCATCGGGCCTGGATGCAGCACGATGGCGTCAGGCTTGGCTAAACTGAGTTTTTCTTGTGTGAGGCCGTAGGTTTTGAAGTATTCTTGGGCGCTGGGCAGCATGGCGCCGTTCATGCGTTCGTTTTGCAGGCGCAACATCATCACCACATCTACATCTTTTAAGCCTGCCTTCATGTCGTGAAACACATGCACGCCTAATTTTTCGACTTGCGCCGGCAGCAATGTTTTAGGTGCAATCACCCGCACCTCAGGTACGCCTAGCGTAGTGAGCGCATGAATCTCGGAGCGTGCAACCCGAGAGTGCAAAACATCGCCCACAATGGCCACCCTTAAGTTATGCAAGTCAGGTTTGTACTTGCGTATGGTAAATACATCCAGCAAGCCTTGTGTAGGGTGTGAGTGGCGACCATCACCGGCGTTGATCACATGAATATGGCTCGGTACATGCTTGGCAATGAAGTGGGCGGCGCCCGATTGCGAATGGCGCACCACAAACATATCGGCGTGCATGGCAATCAAGTTGTCCACGGTATCTAATATGGTTTCACCTTTAGACTGCGATGACGTATTGACGTTTAAGCTGATGACATCGGCAGAAAGCCGCTTGGCGGCGATTTCAAAGGTGGTGCGGGTGCGGGTGCTGTTTTCAAAAAACAGGTTGCAGACGGTTTTGCCGCGCAGTAGCGGCACTTTTTTGACTTCCCGTTCTGCTACACCGACAAATGATTCCGCGGTGTCTAAAATTTGATTCAATATTTTTGTTGGTAATCCTTCAATAGAAAGAAGGTGTCGTAAGCGGCCGTCGCTATCTAGTTGAGGGTTATTCATGCGTGAGTTGAGCTTGCTGGGGTTGATTGGTTAGTTGGAGTGCTAGGCTGCAGTTCCAGGCTTAAAGTGCCATTTGCATGTTGTATCAACTGCAAATTTTGTGCTGCGTCCAAGGCAATGTCGGCCGCTACAATCTGCGGCGCAATTGGCAGTTCACGCCCACCACGGTTGACCAGTGCCACCAGCGTGATGCTGGCCGGGCGACCATAATCAAACAGTTCGTTCATGGCGGCGCGAGTCGTGCGTCCTGTATAGAATACGTCATCAATTAGAATGATATGTTTATTCTCAACGTCAAACGGAATTTGACTAGGGCGGTTTTCAGGTTTCAGGCCACGCTGCGCGTAGTCATCTCGATAAAATGAAACATCAAGTGTGCCATGTTCAATGGCGTTGGCAGCAATGCTGCTGTCTAATAACACCAGCAGTCGCTGCATCAACCAGACGCCACCGCTTTGAATGCCGACCAGTGCGGTATTGGCTTGCAGCAATGGCTGCAGCTTTTGTGCCAGGATGTTGAGCAGGTCTTCAGCATTAGGTAGATGGATGTTGGATGAACTCATTTTATTGTTTTACCCGTCATTTTTATCATCAGGTGGATACTCAAATACTATCAAAATAGCTTTGCAATATGGTTTGTGCCGCAACTTGATCCAGCATCGCTTTCTGCGCGCGGCCTTTAATACCACTCTTATTCAATAAGTCGCTCGCGTCTACCGAGCTGTAGCGCTCATCCACCAATATTACCGGAATATTAAAGCGGCCATTGAGCCGTCGGGCAAATTTTTTGCAGAGCTGCGTCACCGCGTGTTCGGTGCCGTCAGTATTTAACGGTAAGCCTACCACCAGTAACTTTGGCTGCCATTCTTTAATCAGTTCACTAATAAGCTGAAAGCGTATTTCATTACTTTCATTGTCTATAGTGGTGAGCGGGTTAGCCGTTGCCAGTAGATGTTCACCTACAGCCACGCCAATCCGTTGCTCGCCAAAGTCAAAGCATAGCACTGTGCTGGCTAACACAGTTTCTGCTAGATAAACCTTTTCGTTATCAATCAGTCGTGAATTTTCAATCAATTGTAGCGTTTTAGTTAGTTTATTATCAGCCGCTTGCATCAAGCGTGACCTGCTACATCCGATAGCATGGCCGGGTCGACACCTAATAAGGCTAGGGTGGCGTTCAGTTTTTCGTCATTATGCGTTTCATACAATATTTTATGTAACACGGTAACATCTTTGGCCTGCACCGATAGCCAGGCATTTTGTGCAATTTCTTGCTCAAGCTGTCCAGGTGTCCAGCCGGCATAACCTAAAGTCAGCAACATTCTTTCAGGGCCTTTGCCAATTGCCACGGCTTCTAAAATATCTTTTGAAGTGGTGAGAGCAGTATTTTCTGCAATGGTAATGGTGCTATCCCAATCGCCTGCGGGTTGGTGCAGCACAAAGCCGCGCTCAGGCTGCACAGGGCCGCCGTACAATACCGGGGTATGTGCGACTGCGATGTTTAGCAATTCAACATTGATCTTTTCAAACAAGGTATCGTAGGTAATGTCGGTAGGGCGGTTAATCACCACGCCCATTGCGCCGTCTTGATTGTGCGTGCAGATGAACGTGACAGATTTAGAAAAATAAGGGTCAGTCAAGGCGGGCATCGCGATGAGAAAGTGACCGGTAAGATTGATGTTTTCCAATGGCATTATTCTAACATATACAGTTGATTATTAAAGTTAAAGCATGATGCCTAAAAAAGCAATAGTCGGAAATTGCAGGCATTATCTGGTCGCGCCTTAGATGTCAGTACCTAGTTAAATTTCAGCATGATCATCAGCTTCCAGATAACCTGTTACCTCTAAGCCGAAGCCGGTCATGCTCGGCATTTTTCGCGGCGTGGCGAGTAGCTTCATTTTCCCTACACCACAATCTAATAATATTTGTGAGCCAATACCGTAAATTCGCAGCTCTTGATTGATGCGTATCGGTTCGTCGGCGCCTTGAATGCGCTCAATAATGGTTTCGCTATTTTCTTGTTGATGTAATAACACCATGACACCTGCCTCGGCGTTGGAGATCACTTTCATGGCTTGCAGGGTATTCCAGCTGTGCGTACAACTGGTGCTATCTAATAAATCAAATATTGAAAGCGGCTCATGTACGCGCACCAACACTTCTTGCTCAGGGGTTGGCGTGCCTTTGATTAAAGCCAGATGCGTTTCTTTGGCAATTCTATCGCGGTAAGCAATCAGTCTCATTTCACCGTAAGGTGTTTGAATCATGCGCTCGGCGGCGCGTTCAATCAAGCGCTCTGTTTGAGCGCGATAATGAATTAAATCAGCAATGGTGCCGATTTTAAGCTGGTGTTCGGCGGCAAACAGCATTAAGTCTGGCAACCGTGCCATATTACCATCATCTTTTAAGATTTCGCATATCACACTGGCGGGCTCCAGGCCAGCCAGTGTACTTAAATCGCAGCCAGCTTCCGTATGGCCGGCACGCACCAGCACGCCGCCATCCATGGCTGCCAGTGGAAAAATATGGCCGGGGCTGACAATGTCTTGCGGTTTGGCATCTTTTGCCACAGCGGCTAGCACGGTGCGTGCGCGGTCTGCCGCAGAAATGCCGGTGGTGACGCCTTCTGCCGCTTCAATAGAAACGGTAAAGTTGGTACCCATGCGGGCGCCGTTTTTTTGTACCATTTTAGTGAGGTTTAATTGACGACAACGTGCTTCGGTCAGCGTTAGACAAATGAGTCCGCGCCCATATTTCGCCATGAAGTTGATGTGTTCGGCAGTAGCAAATTCTGCGGCTAGCACTAAATCACCTTCGTTCTCACGATTTTCGTCGTCTACCAGCACCACCATATGCCCGAGTTTTATCTCTTCAATAATCTCTTGGGCTGAACTGATCGTCGTGCCTTTAATTGAGGTGCTGTTATTAGTGGTGTCGTTATTCATATGCTTGCCAATCAAGTCGGCTGGTCCTTGTAGTCATTACTATTGCTTTCCGTAGCCCACTCAGTCATGCGTTCTACATAGCGCGCTATTTGGTCAACTTCCAAATTCACACGACTACCAGGCGCTAGATATTGCAGGGTGGTATTTTCAAGTGTGTGCGGAATTAAATTGATGCTGAATACGTCTTTATTTACCGTATTTACCGTCAGGCTCACGCCATTCACGCAAATTGAGCCTTTGGT
>DIZU01000168.1:18232-24380 GCA_002429455.1 Methylotenera sp. UBA6020
CTCAAAGCGCGCTACTTGACCCACGCCATCAACGTGACCACTCACCAGATGGCCGCCTAATCTATCACTCAGCCGTAACGCTTTTTCTAAATTGACCGGGTTGGCTGAAGTTAAATTAGCGTCTGAATCATTGCCAGCTAAACCCACCGTAACGGATAAGGTTTCTTTCGACACATGCGCTTCAAAGTGCGTATCGCTCAAACTGGTTGCCGTGAGACAAACACCATTCACGGCAATGCTGTCGCCAATATTGACGTCCTGCATGTCTAGCCCCGTGCATTTGATGCTGAGTTTTACGTCTTCGCCCACGGGGGAGGTGCGTTCGATTTGACCAATGGTCTGAATAATGCCTGTAAACATAGCGTAATTTTATCAGAGTTGGCGTGCAATATGTTTCTGACGAAGCGCATAAGGCTGTTAGAATTTAACTTATGTTACAAATTATAAAAACATTTTTTACCAAATTAGCGGTGTTTGAATTATTCGTTGGTATGCGCTACACGCGCGCTAAGCGCAAAAATCATTTCATTTCGTTTATCTCACTAACCAGCATGATAGGCATTGCATTAGGTGTTGCCGCCTTGATTGTTGTGCTTTCAGTCATGAACGGCTTTCAAAAAGACCTGCGCACACGTATTTTGGGCGTTGCATCGCACTTGGAAATCACTGGTAGCAATAATACCCTCAGCGACTGGCAGAGTATTAATCAGTCGTCCCGTAAGCATGAGCATGTACTCGCCAGTGCGCCTTATATTATGGCGCAGGGTATGTTGAGCTATGACCAGGGTGTACAAGGCGCCATCATTCGTGGCGTACTGCCGGCAGATGAAGATAAAGTGGCGGATTTAGGCCGTCACATGAAAGTCGGCAGCTTGAGTGATTTGCGGTCAGGTGAGTTCGGCATTATTTTAGGCGCTGATTTGGCATTTGCCTTGGGCGCACAAAAGGGCGATAAAGTAGTCGTGATGGCGCCACAGGGGCAGTTTACACCTACTGGTGTAGTGCCACGCCTGAAGCAGTTTACCGTGGTTGGGTTATTTCAAATCGGCATGCAAGAATATGATGCAGGCTTAGCATTAATACATATGGATGATGCAGCGAAGTTGTACCACATGGAAAATAAAGTGTCTGGCGTACGCTTGAAGTTAGATGATTTATTTAACGCACCAAGTATCGCCGCATCGCTTAACCAGCAGCTAAACCAAATACCCGGTCAATACGGTTCCTATTATGTAACGGATTGGACGCAGCAGCATGCCAACTTTTTTAAAGCAGTAAAAATGGAAAAGCTCGTGATGTTCATTATCTTGACGCTGATAGTGGCGGTAGCAGCGTTTAATATTGTGTCTACGTTAGTCATGGCGGTGACTGATAAGCGTGCGGATATTGCCATTATGCGCACCTTCGGCGCCAGTCCTAAAAGCATCATGCTCATTTTTATTATACAAGGTGCATTAATAGGCCTAATTGGTACGGTGCTGGGTGCGGTATTTGGCATCCTGATTGCGCTGAACATAGACACGATTATTCCGTTTATTGAGGGTTTATTTCACGTGCAGTTTTTAGCAAAAGATGTGTACCAGATTAGCGAGGTGCCTTCGGACTTAATCTGGTCAGATGTGATTACTATCGTCCTTATGTCGTTTGTACTAAGCTTGCTGGCTACGTTGTACCCAAGCTGGCGTGCCAGTAAAATCAACCCTGCCGAGGCATTGCGGTATGAGTAATATGGTGAATAGTATTGTCTCTTGTAAAGTATTACATAAAACCTATCAAGGTTTAGAAGTTGCCGTACTCAATGGCATTGATTTAAGTGTAACCGCAGGTGAGCAGGTGGCAATTGTTGGCACTTCAGGGTCTGGTAAAAGCACGTTATTGCATTTGTTAGGCGGGTTGGATATTCCAAGTAGCGGTGAAGTGCGGATTCTTAACCAAAACTTAGCCACTTTGAGTGAAACCAAAAAAGGTGATTTGCGTAATCAATCATTAGGCTTCGTCTACCAGTTTCATCACCTACTGCCAGAATTCACCGCGCTCGAAAATGTCGCCATGCCCTTGCTGATTCGCCGTATGGGGCGTGAGCAAGCACTTACATTGGCAGCACAAACCCTGACTCGAGTGGGTCTGCAGCATCGGCTGGAACATATGCCAGGTGAGCTTTCTGGTGGCGAGCGGCAGCGTGCTGCGGTGGCGCGGGCTTTAGTCACACAGCCACAATGCATATTAGCCGATGAGCCTACGGGTAATTTGGATCGCCACACGGCACATGCGGTGTTTGATTTGCTGCTGGAAATGAACCAGACGCAACAATTAAGCTTGGTGGTAGTGACGCATGATCTAGAGCTTGCCAAAAAAATGCAACGACAATATCAGTTGGTTGATGGCCAATTGCAGCCGCTTTAACGACTAAAGTCCTTTCATGATTCTTGCTGCACTGATGTTTGTTTTTGGTGCCTGGAATGTGCAGCAGATGGCGCAGTTGCCAAGCTTGTATTGGCTGTTGTGTGCATCTGTTGTTCTGCTAGTCATCTTCTTTAGTCAATATCATCTACAGTTTTCACCCTTTGTGCGTGTTAATTCTCATGCCTCAAGATTTTTACGGTTATTTTTATTAAGCGCCGGTGCGTTTTTATTTGGCATATGCTGGGCCAGTAGTTTTGCCCTGTGGCGTATGAGTGATGTGCTGCCACATGCTTGGGAGCAAAAAACGATTGCAGTGGTGGGCGTGGTGGCTAGCGTGCCTGAAGCGACTGAGCGGGGAATACGCTTTCGTTTTGATGTAGAAAAAATACTCACACCAGAAGCCATTGTTCCGCACCATATCAGCCTTAATCAATACCTGGTCAATAAAGGCCATGAGGGTTTTTCGGCAAAATCAGCACATGCTGCAATGCCTCCCAGCCAGTTTAAAGCGGGGGAGCGATGGCGGCTCTCGGTACGCTTAAAGCGGCCACACGGCACTGCAAACCCGCATGGATTTGACTTCGAATCATGGGCGCTTAGTGAAAATATCCGTGCCATGGGTAGTATTAAAAACAGCACTGATGATAAATTACTCAATCACTTTGTATGGCGCCCTAATTATGTGGTGGAGCATCTTCGCGAACAGGTCAAACAACGGATTGCGTATGTCTTAACTGATAAGCCTTATAGCGGTATTATTCAAGCCTTGGTGATGGGTGATGATAGCCAAATTGTACTAGATGACTGGCAGGTGTTTTTACGCACAGGCACGAGTCATTTAATGAGCATTTCGGGCTTGCATATCACCATGTTGGCAGGTTTGGTGTTTGCTGCCGTTGGATTTTTTTGGCGACGTAGCCCTAACCTTGCAATGCGCTTGCCCACACGCAAAGCCGCCACCCTTGCTGGTGTTATTACTGCATTAATCTATGCGCTGATTGCTGGATTTTCTGTGCCGTCACAACGTACTTTCTATATGTTGATGGTGTTCGCCGTCGCTATGTGGTCAGGGCGACAGTTGGTGATTTCTCAAGTGTTGGCAGTGGCTTTAGTTATTGTCGTGTTGCTGGATCCTTGGGCCGTCAATGCGCCGGGGTTTTGGCTGTCATTCGGTGCGGTGGCGATGCTTGCTTATGCTTTAGGTGCGCGTGTTGGTCAACTGCATTGGTTGCAGGCAGCGCTGCAAACACAGTGGGCGGTCACTATCGGCATGTTGCCGTTATTGCTGGTGATGTTTAACCAGACCTCTATTATTTCGCCGATTGCCAATGCCTTTGCCATTCCACTCATTAGTTTTGTAGTGACACCTTTGGCCTTGCTAGGTAGCTTTCTGCCATTTGATACGCCGCTCAATTTGTCATATCAGGCTTTGGCGGGTTGTATGTGGGCGCTTAAGTGGTTAAATCAATTGCCAATGGCCACTTGGCAACAACATGCTCCCGCTACTTGGACGCTGTTGCCTGCAATGTGTGGTGTGCTTTGGCTGTTGTTACCGCGCGGTTTTCCTCTGCGCTGGTTGGGACTGGTAGGGTTTTTGCCGATGTTTATAGTAATGCCAGTTCGTCCTATGTTGGGCGATATGAAAGTGACGGTGCTAGACGTTGGGCAAGGCCTAAGCGTAGTGGTGCAAACTGCTAGGCATACTTTATTGTATGATGCCGGACCTAAATACAACGAGCAAAGCGATGCCGGTAGCCGTATTGTGGTGCCATTCTTACGTGGCGAAGGCGTCAAAAAGCTGGATGGCTTTTTTGTCAGCCACAATGATAATGATCATAGCGGCGGTATGCGGTCGGTACTCGCACAAATACCAGTAACGTGGTTTGCCAGCTCATTCACCCCTGAAGTAGAAGTACCTGCCAGTCAGGCGAGAATACCTTGCTTTGCCGGTCAAGATTGGACATGAGATGGCGTGCAATTTGAAGTGCTATATCCTAGCTTTGAGAGCTATGGTGAGGCGACACTGAAAGATAATAATCGTAGTTGTGTAGTTAAAATCAGCAGCCAATCGGGTAGCATGTTGCTTACCGGTGATATTGAAAAAGAAGCTGAGTTGGCATTGTTAAATGCAAGTTCTGCTAAACTTAAGAGTGACGTCATCACGGTGCCGCATCACGGTAGTAAAACCTCATCAACATTGGACTTTATTGCGGTAGTACAACCTAGCGTCAGTGTATTTACTACCGGCTACTTAAATCGGTTCGGGCACCCAAAACCCGTGGTGGTTGCCCGCTATCAAGCATCCAATAGCCTGATGTACCGTTCTGATTATGACGGCGCGGTAGAAATCAACTTTGGGACTCTCGATACAAACAAAATTCATCTGGCAAGCTGGCGCAGCCAAAACCAGCGTTACTGGCAGGATACCTTTACGCAACAGATATTGACAAATGAAACACGGTAGAAGCTTGCCCAAACGCGGACTACAAGCTAAAGTATCGCAGGGATAAATTTCATCCGTTTTATGGCGAATTTTTAATAGCTTTTTTTGAATTTTAGGAGTTGCACTGTGTGGCAAATTATTTTAGCGGCAGGCTGGCCAATTTGGCCGCTTATCATTGCATCTGTCGTGGCATTGGCAATCATCGGTGAGCGTTTTTTTGCGTTGCGTGAAGATGCGGTAGCGCCCAAAAATTTATTGCCAGAGGTGCAAACATGGTTAGCTAAAGGTGGCGTTACCAAAGAAACGATTAGTCGTTTAGAGCAGCATTCTGTGCTGGGGAAAGTGTTTGCTAGCGCGCTAGCCAATGCAAAAAACTCACGTGAAATTACCAAAGAGGCCATTGAAGAAACCGGCCGCGCGGTAGCTCATCAACTGGAAAAATATCTTTCTACGCTTGGCACCATCGCAACTGTTGCTCCCTTGTTAGGGTTGCTGGGTACGGTGATTGGTATGGTGGAATTGTTTGGCGCATTCACAAGCTCCGGACATGACATTGCGCAGTTTGCACGAGGTATTTCAGTTGCCTTGTATAATACCGCTGCAGGTATCGTAGTCGCAGTACCTGCGATGATCGCTTATCGCTATTTCCGTTCAAAGGTCGATGGTCTGTTGGTGGATATGGAGCAGCAGGCGATTAAACTGGTTGAAATTATTCACGGCGAACGGAAATAAATTTTTCAATCACGCTTACGCTTCGTTACCCTCACTCGCCGTATTAAATATACTGTCTTCGCTCGGGTGCCTTGCGTAAACGCGATTGATTAAATTTATTAATTAAGGAGTACATATGAATTTTCAACGTGGCAAGCGCCATGAAGATCTCGAAATGAATCTTGTGCCGCTGATTGACGTGCTGCTGGTGATTATTATTTTCTTGGTGGTCAGCGCAACGTTCTCTCGCACCAGTGAGCTACAGATCAATTTGCCAACGGCCGAAGCAAATGCGACGCAAGAGAAGCCTCTGACGATTGAGGTGGGCGTTGATGCAACGGGTAAATACGTCATTAATGGCAAGGGGTTAGCTGATAAATCAGTGGCATCGATTAGTGCCGCCTTACAAGCCGTTGTTACCGGTGGTAAAGAACCCACTGTTATTATTAATGCAGACGCTAATACCACGCATCAATCTGTAGTAAATGTGATGGAAGCATCACGCATTGCTGGTTACACACACATTACATTTGCCACTCAAGCTAAAGCGGGCTCTTAAATTATTAATTCAATTCAATTCAATTTATTGAG
>DIZU01000141.1 GCA_002429455.1 Methylotenera sp. UBA6020
CAAAAACGCTTGGATGCAATTCAACTGATGGAAGACCTTGGTGCAGGCTTCCACTTAGCCATGCACGATTTAGAAATTCGCGGCGCAGGTGAGTTGTTAGGCGATAGTCAAAGTGGCGAAATGCAAGAAATTGGCTTTCATTTGTATTCCGACATGCTCAACCACGCAGTAAAACAACTAAAAGCCGGTAAAGAGCCTGATTTGAACGCGCCATTGGGCGTAACGACAGAAATCAACCTGCATACGCCAGCATTGCTCACCAATACCTACTGCCCGGATGTACATGAGCGCCTGGTGATCTATAAACGCCTGGCCAACTGTAACGATGATGACGAGCTTGATGGCTTGCAAGAGGAGTTGATCGACCGCTTTGGCTTACTTCCGGAACAAGGCGAAGCACTGATGGCGTGCCATCGACTGCGCGTTTCCGCGAAGCCGATTGGTATTATTAAAATTGATGCCAGCGCTGAAGCTATTCAACTACAATTCAATCCTAAAGCGGATATCGACCCGACTAAATTGATTGCCTTGTTGCAACGCGACCGCCGCTGCCGCATGAATGGCCCTGACAAGTTCAGAATGACCGTGAATTTAGAAGAAATCAATCATCGGGCAGATTTTGTAAAAACGTTGTTGAAAGAGTTTGTTTAGGAATCGAATATGTTAGAAAAAATAGTGACTATCATCGCCGTTTGGATCATGAGCGTCATCTCCACCATGGGTTATGGCGGCATCGTCTTGCTCATGGCGATTGAATCCGCTTGCATTCCATTACCTTCTGAAATCATTATGCCGTTTGCCGGATTTTTAGTATTCAAAGGCGAATTAACACTCTGGCTGGTAGCATTTTCGGGGGCGGTAGGCTGTGTGCTCGGCTCAATTCCCGCCTATTATGTGGGCATGTATGGCGGGAGACCACTTGCCGAAAAATACGGTAAATATGTATTAATTTCAAAAAAAGACCTGGATATGGCAGACCGCTGGTTTGATAAACACGGCGACATCATTATTTTCATCGCGCGCCTATTGCCGGCCGTACGCACTTTTATTGCGTTTCCTGCTGGTGTAGCACGGATGAATATGCCAAAATTTATAGCCTACACCTTCATCGGGTCGCTAATCTGGTGCTGGCTATTGGCTTATGCCGGGATGAAATTCGGTGAGAATTGGGAAAGCCTGAAGGTGTACTTTCATGAGTTTCATTACGTGATTATCGCAGCAGGACTAATGTTTATGGTGTGGTACGTGAGACGACATTTTAAGCAAATCTAGAAATAACGGGTGCCCGTATTTTTTTAATTGCCAGACAAAAATGAATTGTATGATTGATTCAGCAAATTAACTCAGAGACTAGACTATCCCGATGACAGACACTTGTGAAGCGGAACTTTCAACCTTAAAGAGACTATTCAAAATAGATGAAAACAAACCTAGTTGAGACTAGGTTTGTTGTAAAACCTCAAATAATTAATTCTTTTTCTTTGCTTCTGAGGTATCTGTTGGCGTATCAGTAATGGTCGTGCCTGGTTTAAAAGAGGTCTTAACGTATTTGTCACCTTGCTTAGCAATACGTGTAGTCCAACCAGTTTTCCAGCTAATCACAACTGCACCATCAATTTCTTTCCAAGTACCACGTTTCATTGAATCACCATGAGTACCTGAAGCACTTCCATCTTTGCTGAGAACAGCCTCAAAACCACCACCATGGGTGTCATATAGCAACCATGAGCCCTCGTACTCCCCAGCTAAAACATTAGTCGATATACCTAAAAACAGCACAACTGAAAGTAATGCTGCAAATTTATTGAATTTAGTTACCATTTCCTTACCTCTCCATTTAAATTCTAGTCACGTTTTTGCAGTTAATAACTCCTACTTTATGCACTAATGACATAGACAAATAGTAAAAAATTATGTTCATAGGCATATCTTCAAGCTTATTCTAGGTCAGTAACTGACTTTTAATTTGGCTATGGCCGACCCGAAACTATCCGTCAAACACCTCAAAGATTGCTAGATACTACCTTAACAGTAATATCAGTAAGTCCAATGTTATATATAAACTTTTCCAATATGACCTTAAATCAAGCCATAGGTTAAGTGTTGTAACCAGCAGACTTTAAATGACACCGTAGCACTTGTTGCTTGCAATGTCAGTCTTTTGCTTCGACATCTATCAAGAATTAACCCTACCGTACAAAGCCAGCAACGCCTTATTTCTAAGGTTAGTTCATAAGGACTAATCACTAGTTAGTATTGCCCGGAATAAGCATGAAGAGCAATGTGTTTGTTAAGTTTTTTAATGAAAAAACTTAACTTAATCATTACCGATTTTACTAAGTAACCTCAGGAGATATTGAATGAAAATAATTTCGTTTGGAAAGTTTGACGCCTGCAATTCTACACCTATTACGACCGACCTTGATGGCTGGAAACCTGTCGAAGGCTCGCCAAGTATGAAAACCTGGATTGAGCATGCATCGGCTGACGGCAAGTTCCTCACCGGCTTCTGGGAAGCCACGCCCGGCACTTACCAAGTTACTTACAAAGCAGATGAAATGGTGCATATGTTCAAAGGCAAGGCTACGCTCACTGAAAATGGTGGCAAGTCCAAGACATATGTAGGTGGCGACAGCTTTTTTGTTGAAGCTGGCTTCAAGGGCACCTGGAAAACTGAAGAAACCGTCCGCAAGATTTTCGCCATCAGAATTGGCCAGGATGTGGCAGCGCCGTTTGGAGACTGAGCCACTCCCTGCAGCACCAAAAAAGCATCCTTGAAACAGCGTTAGGATTTATTGATCCTCAACAATGTCTTTAAAAATTTTCATTTTGGAGAATAATATTATGGCAAGAGACCCCCGGTTTGATATTTTATTTACACCCGTCAAGATAGGTTCCAAAACCATTCGTAACCGGTTCTACCAAGTGCCACATTGTAATGGTGCCGGCACCAATTCCCCCGGTATGAATATGGCCCACCGCGGTATTAAGGCCGAAGGTGGATGGGGCGCGGTCAACACCGAGCAATGCTCGATACACCCTGAATGCGATGACAC
The DNA here is from genome assembly GCA_002429455.1 of Methylotenera sp. UBA6020. Classification (GTDB taxonomy): domain Bacteria; phylum Pseudomonadota; class Gammaproteobacteria; order Burkholderiales; family Methylophilaceae; genus Methylotenera. The sequence goes on from DIZU01000141.1 coordinate 3,057, forward strand.
ACTGCGGATTACCGCGCGCATTTGGGACCAAGGCGACATGCGTAACCTTAAAGCGATGGTCGATCATGTTCATAGCCACGGTTCACTTGCCGGGTGTGAGCTGTTTTATGGTGGCCCTCATGCGCCTGGCCTGGAATCACGCACGATATCGCGTGGCCCAAGTCAATACAATTCTGATTTTGCTACCGTTCCAAATTGCCCGGGCTTTACCTACAACCATGCAGCAGATATAGACGAACTCCACAGACTTCAGCAACAATATGTAGATGCTGCGCTGCGGGCGCGGGACACTGGCTTCGACCTCGTCAATGTCTATGGCGCGCACGCCTATGGACCCATGCAGTGGCTCAACCCCTACTACAACCGCCGTACCGATGAATATGGCGGTAGCTTTGCAAATCGCGCCCGTTTCTGGATTGAAACGCTGGAGAAAATTCGCCGCGCATGCGGTGATGATATCGGTCTAGTCACGCGCTGCGCCGTCGATACGCTGTACGGCGGCAAGGGCGTGGAGATTGGTGAGGACGGTCTGAAATTTATCGAGCTGGCATCGCCCTATCTTGACTTGTGGGATGTAAATATCGGCGACATCACCGAATGGGGTGAGGATGCCGGCCCTTCACGCTTCTACCAGATTGGCCATGAGAACGACTGGATTCGCCACATTAAGCAGGCCACCAACAAACCGGTAGTGGGCGTCGGACGCTACTACGACCCAGAGAAAATGCTGCAAGTTATTAATTCCGGCATTGTGGATATTATCGGCGCAGCACGACCGTCAATTGCCGATCCATGGCTCCCGCGTAAGATCGAAGAAGGCCGTCTTGATGACATCCGCCAATGTATTGGCTGTAATGTCTGTATCTCGCGTTGGGAAATGGGCGGTGTGCCGTTCATCTGCACCCAGAATGCTACCGCCGGCGAGGAATATCGCCGCGGATGGCACCCTGAGAAGTTTGAGCCAGCGAAATCGAAACATGACGTTCTGATCGTTGGTGCAGGCCCATCCGGTTCTGAATGCGCGCGCGTCCTGATGGAACCGCGGTTATACCGTTCACCTGGTGGACACCAAAGACAAGGTCGGTGGCTACGTCAACGACGTTGCGACGCTGCCGGGTCTAGCCGAATGGAGTTACCATCGCGATTACCGCGAAACCCAGCTCAACAAGCTGGTCAAGAAAAACAAGCTATGCCAACTGGCCCTAGGTGTTAAACCTATGACGGCCGACGACATCCTGGCCTATGGCGCATCGCGTGTCGTTATCGCTACTGGTGCCAAGTGGAGCACCACTGGTGTCAACCACCGTACGCACGAGCCGATCCCCGGTGCAGACGCGAGCCTGCCGCACGTTCTGACGCCAGAACAGGTGTTCGAAGGTAAAAAGCCGGTCGGCAAGCGGGTGATGATCATCAACTACGACGCCTACTACATGGCGCCAAGCCTGGCAGAGAAATTCGCACGTGCCGGTCACGAAGTTACGGTAGCATCCGTTGCTCCCTTGGGTGCCTACATGGACTACACCTTGGAAGGCGCGAACATGCAGCGGCTTATTCACGAACTCGGCATCAAGGTACTCGGCGAAACCGGCTGCTCGAAAGTGGAGAATGGCCGCGTCGAACTCTTCAACATTTGGGGAGAAGGCTACAAGCGCGAATACAAGGGTGCCGGCCAGCTGCCGCGTAAAGAGAACAATAGTCATGAGTGGCACGAATGCGACACGGTGATTCTGGTTACATCACGCTGCTCGGAAGACGGACTCTATCGTGAGCTGAAAGCGCGTAAGGATGAGTGGGAAAAGAATGGCATCACCGACGTTTTTGTTATTGGTGACGCCGAAGCCCCCAGAATTATCGCAGATACCACTTTCGATGGACACCGACTTGCGCGCGAGATCGAAGATGCTGATCCACAGCATCAGAAACCTTACAAGCGAGAACAGCGCGCATGGGGCACAGCATACAACCCGAATGAAAATCCAGATCTGGAGTGGAGGTTGTAAGCTTCTAAGTCAGCTTTAAGGCATTGAAACAATAACGGGGAAGGCTTATAAGCCGTCCCCGTTGTCATTATTTAAGCGAGCATTGTGAGCTAGGTGCTTGGTCTAGCCCATGTTTCACCGCATAGACTGCAGCCTGGACTCTACTGGAGAGATTAAGTTTTCGCAGAATGCCCTGTATGTGAATCTTGATGGTGGATTCCGCCAAATCTAGATCATGTGCGATTTCTTTGTTACTGACGCCGCGAGCTAGTATGATGATAATTTCACGTTCGCGTGAGGAAAGCTTGTTCAGCCTCAGTGTAGGAGGTGAGCTTTGAGGCTGGTTGCGTATGAAATACAGATGGCATTCCATGCAACTACTTGGTGTGGGAGATGAGTTTTGAGGCTGACTAGGCATGGTATCGGCAAGCTTCCATTAGAGAACAAACGTCGCAATAACATCGTACCGATACATCAAACGATGCTTATTGAACTTGGTAATTTACGCTTGAGCTTATGAACGTTAGTCATCACATATTCCTCTTAATTTAGTTCAAAGTATATGCGTATGAATTTTAAAGAT
>DIZU01000030.1:0-7577 GCA_002429455.1 Methylotenera sp. UBA6020
CTGGCAGTGACTATGCTCACGGCGGAAGGGGAATTGCTGAGCTGCTGGGCAATTTTAGAAGCAGTTACAACCTCTTTTGCAAGAAGCTCTTCGAGGGGAATATCTGTCAGGTTTTGATTGCTTTCAGCCAATGCCACAGAGGTGAAAATGCAGAGACATACCGCAGAAATATGTGCAGAATTTTTATCCATGATACGGATAAGAATTGAAGATAAGGCTCTATTTTTGCATCTATTGGCGTGCGATTTCATGATTGATAGTTTCTTTTTTATTGCACGGCTGATAGGTATAACGGCAATATAAATTAAAACTAAAATAGTCCGGCTCAAATAAAAGAGCTTGTTTGTAAGGCGGTTGAATTCAAGTGCGCGATGTTGTCGATTGCACAACAATTAGGAGTAACTGGGAAAGGGGCTGTCATAAAAAAAAGATGCCCACTATTTTAGCGGGCACCTAATCTTGACGAGATTTATGACGTATTGCTAAAAGGTATTGGGCGATGACTTATATTTAAATAATAGCATTAGTGCAATTCCGTTTTTGGCAAAACGCTGGCTGCCAGCTTAGCATCGGTCTTGAGAAGGCTCGCCTCATCGCTCAGTATGTGTGCGGATTCATCCAGCAAGATGTCTTTGGAATTTTTCCTGACGTTTTCCATTGCCAGTTCGCTGTCAAGATTACGTTCGTTTGACTGCAGCCCATCGTCTTGCAATGCATCATTTTTTGATGAATTTAACTCTTTGCCAGCATCGCTGGTTTTTTCACGTGATGATAAACGCACCTCTTGCATTTCTCTTTCTTTGCGACGCTCAACCTCACTGAGTGAAATGAGGTTTTTCTTACGTTGGATATTGAGCTCAGCAACATCTTCCATTAAGTATTGGAAATCCTTGTCTTTGCCTATGCGGGCATCATGGCTCACTGTAAGCATTGGTACAAGGGCCTTTAAATCGCCAGCTGGAGTAAATTTGGCTGCCTTGATTTTCGTCCAAGGCAGCGCGTTATCGTAGCTGGATTCGCCAAAATTTGCGGCGTCAGTTGCTGATGGCAAGCTGATATCCGGCGTAACGCCACGCAACTGCGTAGTACCGCCATTAATACGGAAAAACTGGGCAACTGTCATCTTGATTTCACCAAATTTTGGCTGATCGTTCTTCACAAGCTGATCCAGATCCACGACAGATTGCACGGTTCCTTTGCCGAAGCTCTGTTCACCAATGATAATGCCACGGCCATAGTCTTGTATCGCAGCCGCAAAAATCTCAGAAGCGGATGCCGAACCCCGATTGATGAGTATGCCTAACGAGCCATTCCAAACAACACCAGCGTTAGTATCGCTATCTACTTTAATGTCACCTTGAACGTCACGCTCTTGCAGTACTGGACCTTTGTCTATGAACAAGCCTGTCAGCTCAATTGCTTCATCCAGGGAGCCCCCGCCATTATCACGCAGATCAACCAATACGCTGTCCACTTGGTCTTTTTTGAGTTCTTCCAGCAGGCCGGTTACATCTCGCGTAGCACTTTTGAAGTTCTTATCGCCTTTTTGGTGGGCACTGAAATCCTGATAGAAAACAGGTAAAGTAATCACACCGATCTTTCGAGTAGCATTACCGTCTTTCACTTCAATAATGGATTTTTTAGCGGCCTGTTGCTCTAAGCTGATCTTTTTGCGTGTGAGTGCAATGAGTTTATGTTTGCCATCCGCACCAGCTTCTGCGGGTAAAACATCTAGCACCACTATTGAGTCTTCTGCACCACGTATCAGAGCAACTGTATCGTCAATCCGCCAGCCCATGACTTCTGTGGTGGGACCATTCTGCCCTTGTCCTACCCCCACAATACGATCACCGACTTTGAGTTTCCCCGAAAGCGCAGCTGGACCGCCAGTAACCAACTCTCTAATGGTTGTGTATTCATCTTTATCTTGTAGTACAGCACCAATGCCAACCAGCGACAACTTCATCGAAATATCAAAATCCTCTGACGCACGTATCCCAAAGTAATTGGTATGCGGATCTACCGTCATCGTATAGGCATTCATAAAGCCTTGAAATACATCATCATTCTTGATCTTGGCGAAGCTAACCAAAGAGTTAGCGTAGCGTTTATCTAGTGTATCAACGATACTTTCATCATCTTTTCCTGCCAGCTTGAGGCGTAGCCAGTCATTTTTAACGCGCTTACGCCACAGGTCATTGATCTCGTCTTGAGACTTTGCCCATGGGGATTTTTCACGCGTGTATTGATAACTTTCATCCTTCCCGAAATCAAAGCCTTTTTTAAGCAATGAGCGCGCATAGGCTGTGCGCTCTACAACGCGCTGCTGATATAGGTGAAAAATAGCAAAAGGAATAGTCAGGTCTTCATTAAGAATGGCATCATCAAGCTTGGTTCTAGCATTGGCCAACTGATCAATATCAGCTTGCAAGAAAAATATTCTTTGGCCATCTAAAGATTTCAGATAATTATCAAATATTTTAGAAGAGCTTATATCATCAAGCTTTACTGGTTTATAGTGATAGCGAGTCAGCACCTCCGCGGAGATATGCGCCGCTTGAGATTGCTCCTGTAACGGTTTAAGTGTCGGCATTTCTAGTGCTGTATTGAATGGAGCGGCCTGTGTTGCTGTAGCAAATGCAAACAAAATCCATAACAGTTTATTATTCATTCATATTCCTTAACATCACCTTAAAAATATAGGCCATAGCCAAATACAACATCGCACGGCAACGCGCTTAAACTTTAACCGTGCCAATTTACGACATATTGATTATAAAACAGTTCTATGCGGTGTTATGAAGCGCATCACCATAAACCGCCATTTGTTAAAAATCAGCAAATAACCATATCATTGTAACTAGAAGGTTTTTTGACTCGCAACTGGCTGACGAAGGACTTGCTGTGCCAACGCCCTTAAATCCGGCATGATTTTCATCAAAATATAGCCATAAGCTACGGACAAAACCCCGGCAATGATAAATACCGGTTTTACGCTACCAAGATGGTGAGCAAGGCTACCGTAAACCAAGCTACCCACAGGCAGCATGCCGATGAATGACATCGTATAAAGCGCCATCACCCGACCGCGCAGATGTTCTGGAACCAGCGACTGCAACAGGATATTGCAGGAGGTTACGATCATGATAAAAGTTCCGCCAGAGACGAATAGTAGCGGCAATGCCAACGTCAGCAAGGCATTGTAGGCAAAAGCCGCTGAAGCGACTCCCCCTATCAGGCAGGCCAATATGATGCGGTTACCAAGACCAACCAACGATTTTCTGTTAGCAAGATAGAGTGACGCCGCAAGCGCTCCGCTACCGGAAGCGCCCAGCAATATGCCAAGAAGATCAGGTCCGCCATGGAAAATATCCTTGGCATACACCGGCATGAAAGTCATGAATGGCGAGACGCAAATGCTGGTGACTGCCACGGTAGCTACCAGCCAGCGTGCCGGAGCGAACTGACGCAGGTATGCCACGGCCTCCATCAGTGAGCCGGCGGCTCGGGTTCTGATTGGTTTTCTCGCATGAATGGCGAGCAGCGTGTAAATGGCGGCAACATAGGAAACCGCATTAATGGCAAAACATGTCGGTTCGTTGAAAACCGCCAGAGTTAATCCGGCTACGGCTGGTCCAAGTAGGCGCGCTGAATTGAAGGTCAGAGAATTAAGTGCAATCGCATTGGATAGTAAGCTACGGTCATGGATGATTTCAGTGATAAAAGCTTGCCTGGACGGCATCTCGATTGCACCAGACAAACCTAGCACAACTGAAGCTGTGATTAGTATCCATGGACTGAAACCTTGCTGCCAGGCAATCACCGACAGAGATATTGCGACCATCATCTCGACCACCTGCGTCCACAGCAGAATATTGCGCTTGCTGTAACGATCGGCCAGAAGCCCACCGAATGGCGTGGCGATTAACATGGGAATCTGACCGGAAAATGCAACCAACCCAAGAATGAACGCAGAGCCAGTGATGCGGTAAGCGATCCAGGACAGCGCTACCTGCTGGACCCAGGTGCCGATCAGTGAGACTATTTGCCCAAAAAAGTAATAGCGGAAATCCCGCCCTGCTAGCGCACGAAAAGTGCTTTTCAAAATATGTCACTCATACTCATGATGCTCACTATAAAATACTTTATGCTTTCAGCGTTGCCATGTCGATGACAAAACGATATTTCACATCACCTTTCAGCATGCGCTCATAAGCCTGATTAACATCCTGAATCGGGATAATTTCTATATCAGACGTAATATTGTGCTCAGCACAAAAATCCAACATTTCTTGGGTTTCTTTGATGCCGCCGATCAATGAGCCGGCAATCTGCCTACGTTTAAATATCAGGTTGAATATACTAGGCGATGGGTGAGGAAGTGCCGGAACTCCATTCAGACACATGGTACCGTCACGTTTTAATAATTCAGTAAACACATCAAGATTATGTGCTGCGGCCACAGTATTCAGAATGAAATCAAAGCTCTTTAGATGCCTTTTCATTTCATCTGGATTTTTTGAGATGACAACCTCGTCCGCCCCCAGCCGTTTAGCATCGGTCACCTTATCTGGCGAAGTCGTAAACAACACCACATGCGCACCCATCGCATGAGCTAATTTCACCGCCATATGGCCCAGACCGCCCAAGCCGACAACACCAACTTTGCTGCCAGGGCCAACTTTCCAATGTCTTAATGGTGAGTAAGTGGTGATGCCTGCACATAACAAAGGGGCTACTGCTGCTAAATCCAACTTATCTGAAATATGTAATACAAAATGTTCGTCAACGACGATCTGGTTGGAATAACCACCATAAGTCATTTTACCGGTATGCTTGTCTGGGCTATTGTAGGTAAAAACCTCATGGTCGCAATATTGTTCCAAGTCATCAGCACAATCCGGACAAACACGGCATGAATCGACCAAACAACCTACGCCAGCTAAATCACCCACCTTAAATTCAGACACATCCGTGCCCACGCCTATCACGCGTCCAACAATCTCATGCCCTGGTACCACCGGGTAAGTCGCGTTTTGCCACTCATTACGCGCCGTATGCAAGTCTGAGTGACAGACACCGCAAAATAGAATCTCGATCTGTATATCTTTAACACCCAATTCACGCCGCTCAAAATTAAAAGGTACCAGTGCCTCCTCGGCAGAATGTGCTGCATAGCCAATGACTTTACTCATATACGTCTCCTGATGATTGTTTAAAAGTGATCAATTGTTGCTAGAAGTTGGGGGTTTACAACAATCAAAAAAATGCTTGAAATAACTTTTTATCTGTAAAGATTTTATAACTTATTCCGTCTTTTTATTCGCCCGCATAGACATTTGAATTAATTCAGGCGAATCAATATCTTTATTAAATATGCTAAATGAAAATCCGCCCTTCTCGATGAAACACTATCATTGTGGTGGCTTCGTTGTTCCACAGCTTGAACTAATCCATCTGCCGCTGACATCAGCTTGCTCATTGACAGAAACGCCTTGTGCAACGCCTTCGAATTCAGTGCGTCCGGAGAAGCCCTCCCGACTCGTCAGCGTCCCTTCTGCCGTTCCATTTCCCTTCAGTTGGGCGCTGGCACAAACATAATCCAATCTGTATGTGTTCCCGTTACGGGTGGCGTTTTTAGCTGAACATCCCAATTGATTTTGATAGAAACCAGGAAGGTTTTTTTGATCCGCCATTTCCTGCGTAATGCAAGTATTGGACGTTGCTGCGCCATTCTGAATAGGTGGGATGTCAAATCCGTTCTGTTTAGCCAAGTCCATCAAATTTTGCATTTGATCCGGCGGAATCTGTGGCACCAGACGCAACAGGCCTGACGTTGTAGTAATTTCCCATAATCCTGGCCGCATGTTGATTTCAGCTGCGTTTGCAATTGACACCAACAAGGCGGATACGAAAGCAAGGGCAAGAAGTGGTTTATGCATTAAATCTCCTGATGGCTATTGATGCCACACAGCTTTCAGAGAGCGTGTCACCGAGTAAGTTCAGAATATTGCTGGGTCAGCATTACAACTTGTATTCCCCGTGGGAGCTTAGAGAACGCAGACGACACGGTGAGCACCGCCTGTGCGGCCGATCTTCGACATGCACTACAAAAATTAACTGTCGCTAATTTCGTCACCTTCCACCACCAAATCCGGAATGTGATTAAATGCAATGCGCATCGGGGCGTCTTTCAACGCCTCATGCGCCCCTCCAAAATAAATGGTGTTTTTGCCAAACTTCAAATTCAGCGTATCAATTGCTTTGTTCAGTTTTTGCTCATTTTCAAGCGGTTCTATTTGAAACAGATCGCGCGCTACTTCATCTGCCGTAACCAAACCGGTAAAAGACACGCCCACTGCGTAAGGTTCATTGTTGGTTTCCGGATAAAATTGCCAAAATATCTCCAGTGCATCAATCAAGCGCAAGGTGTTGTCGGTAGGCGAAATAGCACTCTCCAAGCCCCAGCTCGGCTGGACTTTAGATTCAAAACGGCTTCGGAATTTCACTTTAACGGCAATTCTTGAGGTGAGTAAATCATAGCTACGCATGCGCATGCAGGCTTTTTGCAACAAGCGGTGCAATACCGCTTTTGCGCCTATAGGGTTGCGCTGCTCAGGTGGCAACACATGCGAATGACCAAGGCTGCTACGCGCATTTTTAACGTAATATGGCTCTAGCCCGCGCAGTTTGTCGTACATGCGCTCACCTTCTATGCTGCCCCACGCCGTTTGTAGCTGCTGGCGATTCGCCGCGTACAACTGCTCAACGGTGGTGATTTTGTAACGATTCAACCGCGCTGCCATTTGCTTGCCGATGCCATTTAAGTCACGCAACTGCAAGCCAAAAAGCCGTTGTGGCAGCTCGTGTTGCGTTAGTACTACGCAACCATCCGGCTTTTGCATATTGGAGGCCACTTTGGCTAAAAACGTATTGGGCGCAATGCCAATTGAACAGCGAATATAGTCGCCTACGTTCTTTGTAATGGCGCGCTTGATTTTTTCCGCCAGCTTCAATGCGTTTTCCGGAAGCTGCTGACTGCCGGTGAGTTTGCACACCATTTCGTCAATCGACAGCACTTTTTCTACATGCGTGCAGCTTTCTACAATTTCAATCAGCTGATGATGAAACGCCACATATATCGACGGGCGCGCTTCTACAAAAATAATAGTTGGGCATAACTTGCGCGCATCGCGCACACCTGTGCCGGTTTTAATGCCAAACGCTTTCGCCTCGTAACTGGCGGCGATGCAGCAGGTGGTTTCGGCCAGCACCGCCAGCACGCCTATCGGCTTGCCTCGCAATTCCGGGCGTAATTGTTGCTCAACCGAGGCAAAATAGGAATTAAAGTCGACGTAAAGGGCGTTTAAACTCATGGCTAAAATAGTTGGCTAATAATCTTTGATCTGATGTAATGTTTTGTGCTTAAAATTGACTAAGCAACATTAGTGATATTTTACGCGTACTCGACGTATGGGTACCCATAAGATTTTAAGATGGATTTAGAAGCATACATTTAAGGTAGCTAAGATGAAAAACGAACAAATTGCAATTTTCGCAGGCGGCTGTTTCTGGTG
>DIZU01000030.1:7736-10189 GCA_002429455.1 Methylotenera sp. UBA6020
TACATTGGCGGCCATACCCACAACCCCACTTATAAAACTATCTGCAATGGCGACACCGGCCATGCCGAAGCCATCCAGATTACCTTTGATGCGGACCAAATCAGCTTTGACACTTTGCTGGAAATATTCTTTGTATCGCACGACCCTACTACACCCAACCGCCAAGGCAACGATGTAGGCACGCAATACCGCTCGGCCGTATTTTGCCAAAATGCAGCGCAGTATGACGCTGTTGAAAAAATGATTGCCGCGTTAAATGAGGCTGCCGTATTTAATGCGCCGATTGTCACGCAAATCAAGGGCGCCGATACGTTTTACCCGGCTGAAGATTATCATCAGTATTATTTTGCCAACAACCCCAACCAGCCTTATTGCATGGCCGTGGCCGCCCCTAAAGCGGCAAAAATACGGGCGAAATACGCGCAACTGATAAAAGGCTAGCAGTAGGGTGTGCAAATGGCAGTTTATTTGCGCACCAATGCCACGGTGTGCAAGGTAAACCATTTTGCACACCCTACGCACGAATATGACGGACTTGCCTAAGTCTTGCTAGTTAGCCATTGCCTGCGCCAAAAAATCATAACCATGAAAAGCGCAATGCCAACCATTAAGCCCATGGCCCACCAAAAACCATCTTTCTCGGCCAGCCAAGGCATCTCATGGAAGTTCATGCCAAAAATCCCCGCAATCAGCGTGGCTGGCATAAACAGCATGGCGACCACCGTCAGCGCGCGCACTTCCAAATTCACACGATTACTCACGCTCGCCATGTAAATATCCATCATGCCGCTTAATGAGTCACGTATGGATTCAAGCGATTCAATGAAATTAACGGTGTGGTCATACACATCGCGCAAATAAGGCATGGTTTCCGGCTTGAAAAAGTCGTTCTCATTGCGTATTAAACCGTTAATGACTTCACGTAGCGGCCACACGGCACGGCGCAGCTCGATACTCACATGCTTCAACTGAAGGATATTATGCAATTCTGTATTGGTCGGCTTGTGCAAAAGCAAGTCTTCTAGCGCTTCGCTATCGTCACCCACATCTTCCAGCACACTAAAATATCGATCCACTACGCTATCTAACAACGCATAGGCGAGGTAATCAACACCAAGTTCGCGAATATGGGCGCGGCTAGCGCGCAACCGATTACGCACCGGCTCAAAAATTCCTGTTGAGCGCTCCTGAAAGGTCAGTAAATAATTGCGCCCCAATACCAGGCTAATTTGCTCGGAATTCACCACCATGTTGACTTTTTCATAATTAAAACTGCGCGTTTCTAAAAACACGTAATCATCAAACTCATCCGCTTTGGGGCGCTGCCCGGTATTGAGAATATCTTCCTGCACTAGCGGATGTAAATGGAATAAATCACCGATTTGCTTAATGAGCGCAACATCATGCACGCCATGAATATTTAACCAGAGCTTTTTATTTGCATCCAGCTTGAGCGATACAAGGTCATCCGTCGTTAGCATGCGCTCACTGATGTCAGCGGCATCATACTCAATCAAGCTAATGGTCGGCTTCTCCAACGTTGTTACGTCAACCCCTACCTGACCAACATACACCAGCGAACCAGGCGGCAGGCCGATTTTTTTAGAGTGTCTAATTTTTGCTATGGATTTGTGGTGTTTTCTCATTGGGCTTTATTTTTTTACGTCCTGCCGTTACCTAGCAATTGATGGGGCGCCCGCATCTCAGGTGTTTACGCCGTTAAGATAAAAATTACTTTATTATAGATGTGATTAAAGTTTTTGTTGCGAACAACTTTACGGCCAATAAAAGCATTTACTACTTGTCTATTCTGCACGCAAGGCTTCAATCGGGTCTAAGAGAGAAGCGCTTCTCGCGGGGAGTACGCCTGCCAGCAGACCAATTACCGCGGACATTACTAATGCGCCGATGGCAAAACTCCATGGCGTATTCACTGGCAATGCCGGCAATGCCAAACGTAGAAGCTGTGCCAAGCCTATTCCCAATAGCAATCCCAATATACCGCCCAGCGCGGCAAGAATCACGGATTCGCTCAAAAACAGGCTCAGAATAGTGCGGCGGCGGGCGCCCAAAGCGACCAGGAGGCCGATTTCATTGGTGCGCTCGGTTACCGAAATGGTCATGATGGTGACGATGCCCACCCCGCCCACCAGTAGTGAAATGCCACCCAGTGCACCCACCGCCATGGTCAGAATATTGAGGATATTGGACAATGTTTTTAGCATGTCTTCCTGCGTGGTGATGGTGAAATCCTCGTGACCATGACGCAGTTTGAGCCTATCCTTAACTGCGGCCGCCACACTGGCTGACGATGCGCCTTCGGCATAAAGCACATGGATTTCCATCAGCCCTTCGCGGTTGTAGAGTTCCAGCGCCCGTTCAGCGGGGATGAATGCCGTGTCGTCCAGATCAATGCCAAGAAATTGCCCTTTCGGTGCCATGACGCCAATCAC
>DIZU01000186.1:0-418 GCA_002429455.1 Methylotenera sp. UBA6020
GCATTATACTAATCGTATAAGTATATTATTATTAAACAATATTTTTAATATTAGACTAAAAATAGTCCAAACTTAAATGTAGCGTAAGCCCAAAATAGCTTGGGCCAAAAATAATAATCAAAATAAATATAACAGTTAAATGAGAAAGACAAAGTGAACGTGACACAAAAAGACAGTCCTCTGCAAAAAGAAAGTGCGCTCAATAAAAAAGACACCAGTTGGTCAGGGCGTTTCAATGAGCCGGTTGCCGAGCTGGTGAAAAAATACACTGCATCGGTTGGTTTTGATCAACGCTTAGCCGCATTTGATATTCAGGGCTCGCTCGCCCATGCACAAATGTTAGGTGTGCAAAACATTATCAGCCTAGAAGACGTGCAGTCGATTGAAAAAGGCCTGGCGGAAATCCTGCAAGAAATCG
>DIZU01000186.1:618-2022 GCA_002429455.1 Methylotenera sp. UBA6020
TGTGTATAAGAGACAGGGCGGAAATCCTGCAAGAAATCGAAGCCGGCCAGTTTGAGTGGCTGTTAGATTTAGAAGACGTACATTTGAACATTGAAAAACGGCTTACCGATAAAATCGGTGATGCAGGTAAGCGCTTACATACCGGCCGTAGCCGTAATGACCAAGTGGCAACCGATGTCAGGTTGTGGCTGCGTGCCACTACAGACCACGTGATTGCCGGCTTGTCTAAATTGCAGCTAAGTCTGCTTGATTTGGCAGAAACGCATTTTGACACGGTAATGCCAGGCTTTACGCACTTGCAAGTAGCGCAACCAGTGACCTTTGGCCATCACTTAATGGCTTATGTTGAAATGCTCAAGCGTGATGCAGAGCGCTTTACCGACGCTCGCCGTCGCATCAACCGCTTACCGCTTGGCGCTGCGGCGTTAGCTGGCACCAGTTACCCGATTGACCGTGTAATGGTCGCTAAAACCCTGGGCTTTGATGGCGTATGTGAAAACTCATTGGATGCAGTATCTGACCGTGACTTTGCCATTGAATTTACCTTTGCTGCATCGCTAGTGATGACGCATTTATCCCGGTTGTCTGAAGAGCTTATTTTGTGGAGTTCGCCACGTTTTGCATTTATTGATATTGCTGACCGCTTTTGCACCGGCTCATCCATCATGCCGCAAAAAAAGAACCCGGATGTACCAGAACTGGTGCGCGGTAAAACGGGTCGCGTCTATGGCCATTTAACTGCGCTGCTAACCCTGATGAAAGGGCAGCCGCTTGCGTATAACAAAGATAATCAGGAAGACAAGGAGCCGCTGTTTGATACGGCCGATACGTTATTGGTGACGCTGGAGATTTATGCCGACATGATGCGCGGCATAACCGTGAACAAAGAAAACATGCGCCAAGCAGCCAGTGAAGGCTTTGCTACCGCCACAGATCTAGCCGACTATTTAGCTAAAAAAGGCATGCCGTTTAGAGATGCACATGAAGTCGTGGCACTAGCTGTTCGGTTTGCGGTGGACAAAAAAGTTGATTTGAGCGATTTGCCATTGACCACACTACAACAGTTTGCCCCTGAAATTAGCGACGATGTCTATGCGGTGTTGACGCTTGAAGGATCACTGAATAGCCGTAACCATATTGGCGGCACAGCGCCAGTGCAAGTAAAAGCGGCGATTGCGCGGGCTAGAGCCGCAATCAACGTTAGCTAAATACTAGATATGACCGCAATATGACCGGACAAGGTTAATGAGCGTAGCTGTTTAAACTAAAAATAGTTCAAGCAGCTCGTTCAAAAACCGCTGACCCAATAAAGTCGGCTGCATACTGCCGTGGTTAATCACTAGCAAACCTTTGCTTTCGGCTTTCTTAATGGCGGCATCAAGCGAATGCAGGCTCAAACCGGTA
>DIZU01000186.1:2279-2923 GCA_002429455.1 Methylotenera sp. UBA6020
TGGTTAATTACCCATTCGCGTTCTAGCGCTTTGCCTTGCATGGCCTGTTCCATATAAGCTTTGGGGTGCTTGGGGCGAGTTTCACGGGTAATTTTATCGTGGTAACTTAATTTGCTGTGCGCACCCGCGCCTATACCTAGGTAGTCGCCAAATTGCCAATAATTGAGATTATGCTTGGCTTGTTTGCCTTTTTTGGCAAAAGCTGACGTTTCGTAATGCTCATAACCATGTTGCGCTAATAATGCTTCAATTTCAATTTGCATTTCGGCGCTGATGTCATCATCGGGTAAGCTCGGCGGTGTGCGATAAAATGGCGTATTAGGCTCTAAAGTTAAATGGTAAAAAGATAAATGTGCCGGGTTTAATTGCACCGCAGCTTTCGCATCTTTGAGCGCATCTTCCAGGCTTTGATTGGGTAGGCCGTACATGATGTCGCAATTCACTTGCTCAAAGGTGTTAAGCGCAAGCGCTACCGCGTCATAGGCTTGTTGGCTATCATGAATGCGCCCCAACGCTTTCAAATAGTCACTATTGAAACTTTGTATGCCAAGCGAAAGGCGATTCACACCGGCTTGTTTGTAACCTGCAAAATGGCCGGCATCTACGGTGCCAGGATTCGCTTCTAGCGTAACTTCAGCATCAAA
>DIZU01000186.1:3241-5688 GCA_002429455.1 Methylotenera sp. UBA6020
ATATGGATATACAAGGACAGTGGTGGTGGGTTTTTCAGGCCAGAGAGTGTGGCATCGCCGGCAAGTGGTGCGATGGTATTGATGGGCTTAGCGTTAAATGTTGCCGCAGCTTTAATTTCAATGATTTTTTTGATAAGGATTCACCAGCGTATCAATCATTTGATGCAAGGCTTCACGAATTTGTGCCTCACTGACTTCCATCAACAAGCCGTCTTCAAGCGCATCTTGTGCCGCTTGTTTCAGCTCGTCTAAATTTTCTTTCATTACTTTAATTTTTTCGGTGCAGGCGACAATCGTACCGTCGTCGCGTCGCCAAATGGTTGATTTTTTAGTCATGATAGTACTTTAATCTTTTGTAACAGTTGTTGTAATGCTTGCCCACGGTGGCTGATATGGTTTTTAATTTCAATGGGTAATTCTGCGCCGGTTTTACCTAGCGCAACATCTAAAAACAGTGGGTCATAGCCAAAACCGCCAGTACCACGTGCGGCTGTTAAAATCTCACCCTGCCAAATACCCTCGGCAATGATGGGTTGCGGGTCTTCTGCGTATTTTACCAGCACCATGACGCAATAGTAGTGCGCATTTCGATCGGTATGCTGCTGTAGTGTCTGCAGCAATTTTTCGTTGTTTGCAGCATCCGACTTGGTGTCTGATGAAAGCGCACAGGCATAGCGTGCTGAGTGCACGCCTGGCAAGCCTTGCAGGGCGTCTACACAAATGCCGGAATCATCGGCAAGTGCGGGTAACCCGGTGTGCAGGCTGGCATGGCGTGCTTTTGCCAAGGCGTTTTCTATGAACGTGCAGTGCGGTTCTTCGGCTTCGGCGATATTAAACTGTGATTGCAACAATACCTCGATGTTCGAAGTTTGCAGTAATTGCTGAATCTCTTTTAATTTGCCTTGATTACCACTGGCAATGACAAGTTTCTGTAGGGTTGTAGCGTTCATGATGTATTGATAATGGCAAATTATCCAGAATAAACGACTAGATCGCTAACGCGGTTTTTTGCTTAGCAATCAGTGTATTAATGCCATCACGGGCCAAACTCAACATGGCATTCATCGTTTCACGGTCAAAGGTTTCACCTTCAGCCGTGCCTTGGACTTCCACAAAACCACCGCTGGCAGTCATCACAATGTTCATGTCCGTATCGCAATCAGAGTCTTCGATATAATCTAAATCAAGCACCGGCTGACCTTTGTAAACGCCGACTGAAATCGCAGCAACTGCTTGCTTGAGTGGGTTTTCAGTGAGTTTGCCGCTCACCAATAAAGTTGAAATGGCGTCGTGTAATGCCACATAGGCGCCAGTGATGCTTGCTGTGCGCGTGCCGCCGTCCGCTTGAATGACGTCGCAGTCCAAGTGAATGCTGCGCTCGCCGAGTTTTTCTAAATCAATAATTGCGCGTAATGAGCGTCCAATCAAGCGTTGAATTTCTTGGGTGCGCCCTGATTGCTTGCCTCTAGCGGCTTCTCTATCCATGCGGCTACCTGTAGAGCGTGGCAGCATGCCATATTCAGCGGTTACCCAGCCTTGGCCTTTGCCTTTTAAAAAGCCGGGGACTTTTTCTTCGACACTGGCGGTGCATAACACATGCGTGTCACCAAACTTGATCAGCACAGAGCCTTCGGCATGCTTGGTGTAGTGACGAATGATTTCAACCTCGCGTAATTGATCGTGGGTGCGTTGGCTGGGTCTAACGTTGCTTGGTGTTGCGTGACTGAGTTGCATACTTCAAATCCTGCTTCAAAAATTGGTTATGTACGTTTCGTTTTGCGTAAAGCTAGCTGTATTTCGGCGATGGTTCTTTCAATTTCATCGTCGGTAAAGTCGTCATCCGGCTGGTTTTCATGGTCTGGATGAGTAACCGGGTTCATTATAGTCGTGTTTGCACCCAAGGCCATGGCGATGGTTGAAACGGCCAAATTACTGCTTTGTTTGTCACCCCATTGCAAACCAATTGCACTCATATTGTCGCCTTTTTGTTGGCTCACCATTTCCGCTTGATTGAGCAAAGCCGTTACGCTATCGCTAATGGATGGGCTGTTGAGCATGCGTCGGATTTGGTCATCCGCTATTGCGCCCCATACGCCATCGGTACACAATAAAATGGTATCGCCCTCAACCAAATCTTGCCTACCAGAAAGCTCAATTTTAGGCGGCATATCGCCACCTAGGCAGCTATATACTTTGTGACGATATGGATGTGTGGACATATCATCCTTGCTAATAATTCCTTTAGTATACAAAGATTGCACAATGGAGTGGTCTTCAGTGCGATAGAGCAAATGTCCATCACGAAAATGATACAGGCGCGAATCACCGACATGCGCGCAATACAGCACGCCGCGCTGTACAACCGCAGCTACTATGGTTGTGCGCGGCGCTTCTAGCAACTCACGCTCTTGAGTAAGCTGGTCGATCATGTCGTGAATCTGCTGAAT
>DIZU01000186.1:6052-11950 GCA_002429455.1 Methylotenera sp. UBA6020
CCACTAGCAATAAGGCATCTTTACTGTAAGAGTAGGCCAGTCTATCTTGATTGTAAGGCCGCGGACCTTGGCGGCTATTTTGAAAAATAGTAAATTTCATGATGATTTACTTATAGAGATGGGTCTATTCAAGATATCAACGATTTTATTCACCAAACTCATTTTTTTCTTAGGCTCAGCTGGTGATTCCAACAAGGCTTTTTGCAAAGAAAATACGCTTTGTGGCCGCTCTAGATAATCTAAACTCAGGCATTTATCAATGATTTCCAGTAAATTTTTGGAATACATGTCTTTGCCTAGCTTGGTCGCGGGGATCAGTAAATCGTTTTTAATGCGCTGGTTAGCCGCGAGAGGTGAGGTGCGTGTTAAGCAAGCGTACATGGTGGCGCCTATGCTATAAATATCGCTCCATGGACCTAGTAATTTTCTATCGTAATATTGCTCGGGTGAAGCAAAGCCAGGCGTATAGCTAGGTGAAATTTTCGCTTGATTTGCACTCAGTGCTTGGCGTGCCGAACCGAAATCAAGCAATACGGGCGACCCATCCAGCCTGATGTAGATGTTGGCCGGTTTAATATCCAAATGCAAAAGCTTTTGGGTATGCACTTCACGCAAGCCATTGGATAGCTCGCCAAACACACGCCGTATAAATTGCTCTGGTACTAAATCGGCTTGGCCTAAAATATAGTCTTGTAATGATTTTCCGCGCTCATATTGCATCACCATATAAACCGTTTCATTGGCGCGGAAAAAGTTAAGTACGCGCACGATATTTTTATGGTCAATTTTAGCGAGCGATAAACCTTCATCAAAAAAGCACTTCAGGCCGTGCCTGAATAACGCTACATCGTCAGTATTGGGCAACACGGTTGCGCCATCGGTGCGTAACGCGATAGAAGTCGGTAAATATTCTTTAATGGCGACGGTTTTTTTATCTTTATCACGCGCTAAATAGACGAAGCTAAACCCACCAGAGCTCAAGACTTTTCTAATTTCATAATCTTGTAACTGGAAACCAGTCGGCAGGGCTAAATTTTTAATCGACGACACTTTGTATTGGCTTCTTCTGTTCGCTTGTTTTATTAGGCATAGTCGTCTTAAATATCGTGCTGAAACTTAGAGTACCTTCAGCAATATAACGCGTAATTAATTGTACTTAAAGTTATTTTGGAAGTTATTTTGGCATGAAACAGTCAGTATTTGATAATATTGCAGCAATTTAATTAGGCTTAAATAGGAAACATTCATCATGACCTTCAGCATGACCGGCTTTGCGGCGCTAGAACAACCCTTAGATAATGCAACACTTTTACTAGAGTTACGCACTGTGAATAGCCGTTATTTAGATTTGCATTTTAAACTAGATGAAAATTTGCGCAGTTTGGAGCCAGTGATACGCGAGC
Source organism: Methylotenera sp. UBA6020 (assembly GCA_002429455.1). Classification (GTDB taxonomy): domain Bacteria; phylum Pseudomonadota; class Gammaproteobacteria; order Burkholderiales; family Methylophilaceae; genus Methylotenera. Next base: position 7,456 of record DIZU01000186.1, read on the forward strand.
TGATTGGCGCGCATTTAAGCCGTGGCAAAATTGAATGCAAGATTAACTTAATTCAGCGATCACAGTCGAATCAAGCCATGCGGTTAGACGAACCATTAATGCAGCAATTGGCCGCTATTGGTGTACAAACCCAAGTGCATTTTCCACAAAGTCTGCCACTCACTGTTGCGGATATTTTACGTTGGCCAGGGGTGGTGTTAAATGATGTGCTAAGTCAGGACACGCTGGCGGAAGATGTCAAAAGATTGGTGCATCAAGGTTTACAAGATCTTAATGCCTCGCGTGCACGCGAGGGTGAAAAACTAAAAGCATTGATTTTAGATCGACTCGGCCAAATTGAACTGTTGGTTGCAAAAGTAAAGCCGTTGTTGCCAGCTTTAAGTAAAGAGTATCAGGCCAAGCTGGTGAATAAACTGCAAGAAAGTTTGAAAAATGTAGACCAGGAACGCATCGCGCAAGAGCTGGTTTTATTTGCACAGCGCATAGATGTTGATGAAGAGCTCACCAGGTTGACCGCGCATATCTCTGAGGTGAAACGCATATTAAATAGTGATGCGCCAGCGGGTAAGCGGTTAGATTTTTTGATGCAAGAGTTGAACCGTGAAGCGAATACCTTGGGTTCAAAATCGGTGTCGGTACAAACAACTCAAGTGTCGATGGAGTTAAAAGTGCTGATTGAGCAAATGCGTGAGCAAATTCAAAATATAGAATAATTAATAAGTGTTTTAATCAGGATTTTTTTACGCACTTATATATCGCGTACTTTATCGTGGTGCGGTTTTTTAATGCACTAAACCCGTGCAACAAATGTTATTTATATAACTCAACATGCTAACTATATGATTTTTATTAAAAAATAATCTGGCACACGCCTTGCATGAGTCTTTCTATAAAAGAAAGGCTTAATCATGCAAAAATTGCCCTTATCATTTTTTGATGAAATGCAGCTGGATGCCGCATAGTACTGATGAAGTTAGTATTCGCGAGATCTATTCGGCTTATCAGCATTGGTTGCGAGATGTGCCGCATCATCAATTGCACAGCAAGCGTCAAGAAGCCGAATTATTGTTTCGCCGCGTAGGCATTACCTTTAATGTCTATGGTGATACTGACGGTGCCGAGCGTCTGATTCCGTTCGATGTCATTCCGCGTTTGCTTTCCGCTAAAGAATGGGCGCATCTGTCTGCCGGTGCCATTCAACGCGTGCGTGCACTTAATATGTTCTTGCATGACATTTATCATAAGCAGGAAATCATACAGGCCGGCATTGTGCCTGCTAGTATTTTAGGCAATTCGCAATACCGGCCAGAGATGTTTGGCGTGGATGTGCCGCAACAAATCTATGCGCATATCGCAGGTATTGATTTGGTGCGAACCAGCGAATCGCAATTTTACGTGCTGGAAGACAATTTGCGTACGCCATCAGGCATGTCTTACATGCTGGAAGACCGCAAAATGATGATGCGACTTTTCCCTGAGCTATTCCGACGTTATTCCATTGCCCCGGTAGATCATTATCCACAAGTATTATTGAAAAATCTCCGCGCGGTAGCACAGCCTGGTGTGCAAGACCCGACGGTCGTTTTGCTGTCACCAGGCGCATACAACAGCGCCTACTTTGAGCATGCGTTTATTGCACAGCAAATGGGTATTGAGTTGGTTGAAGGTCAAGATCTGTTTGTACGCAACAATGCCGTCTACATGCGCACTACGCAAGGTCCGCAGCGTGTAGATGTAATCTATAGACGGATTGATGATGACTATTTAGACCCGCTGGCGTTTAATCCAGATTCCATGTTGGGCGTGCCAGGCTTGCTTTCAGTGTATAGAAATGGCGGCGTGACTTTAGCCAATGCAGTGGGTACAGGCGTGGCTGATGATAAAGCAACCTATATCCACGTGCCGGCCATGATTAAGTTCTATCTCGGTGAAGAGCCGCTTCTAGAAAACGTACCAACCTATGAGCTGAGTAAAGAAGACGATTTGCAATACACACTGGCGCATTTGCATGAACTGGTAGTGAAAGAAGTGCAAGGCTCAGGCGGTTACGGCATGTTGGTAGGGCCAGCGGCCACTAAGCAAGAGCTTGAAGAGTTTAGGCTGCGCATAGTCTCTAGCCCTGCGAGCTATATCGCACAGCCCACACTGGCGCTTTCAACCTGTCCAACTTTGGTCGAGCAGGGCATTGCGCCGCGCCATGTGGATTTACGACCCTTTGTGCTTTCAGGTAAAACCGTGACGTTGGTGCCAGGCGCATTATGCCGTGTTGCCATGAAAGAAGGATCGCTGGTGGTTAACTCATCGCAAGGCGGAGGCACCAAAGATACCTGGGTGCTAGAGGCTGAGCCTGTGCCAGATATTGCCATAAAAAATAATCACAAAAAAGATATTAGTTCAGATACTCGCTTGGAAGAATCAGCATGTTAAGTCGAACCGCTGATCACCTATATTGGATGGCGCGTTTTATTGAGCGCGCAGAGAACATGGCACGTGTGCTTGATGTCACCTATAACATGTCGCTAGTGCCAAACGCCGCTGAAAGTGAAGCCGCACTATGGCTGCCAGCATTAGAAATTTCGGGCAATGTAGAAGCCTATGAGCGAGAGTATGGCGAATATTCGGCTGCCAATGTGATTCATTATTTGGCGATGGACTTTAACAATCCATCCAGTATTTACAGCGCCTTGCGTAGCGCTCGCGAAAACGCACGTGCAGTGCGTGTGGCGATGACCTCTGAAACTTGGGAGAACATCAATGCGCTGTGGTTGGAGTTTGGCCAATTCACTGGGCAAAACTTAGCCCAAAATGGGTTGCGCGAATTTTGCGATTGGGTAAAAGCGCGATCACATTTATTTCGAGGTGTCTGTTTTGGCACCATGCTGCGCGATGACGCTTTCAGTTTTGTCAGATTAGGCACGTTTATCGAACGTGCAGACAACACAGCGCGCTTATTGGATGTGAAATATCATTTATTGCTACCTTCAGAAGAAGAAATAGGCGGCGCGGTGGATTATTACGAATGGAGTGCGGTATTGCGTTCCGTATCAGCTTTTCAGGCCTATCAAAAAATATTTAGCGACACCATAGAGCCATGGCGCGTGGCTGAGTTGTTGGTATTAAGGCGAGACATGCCACGATCGCTGCATGCCTGTTTTGATGAGATTATGCCAATTTTGGAGCAGCTATCTGGCGCGCGGCATACGGAATGTAAAAGGTTGGCAGGTGAACTGCACTCCAAATTAAGGTTTGGCAAAATGCAGGATATTTTCCAGAATGGACTACATGAATTTCTGAGCGACTTTATAGAGTCAAACAATAAACTCGGCACAGAAGTACATAAAACCTTTTTAAGTATCTCTTGATAAAAACTGTTGATGACACCTCATCATGAAGTCTTATGTATAAAATATATGGCCGCTAAACATGTTATTAAATATTGAGCATCACACCCGTTATGTTTATAGCGAGCCAGTTAATTACACCATCCAGCAACTGCGACTAACCCCGCAAAGCGGTTTTGGTCAGCATGTGAAGCGCTGGGATATCAAAGTGAACGGTGAACTGCACGGAGTTGAAGATGCATATGGCAATACCACCCATACATTGGTGGTGGATAAGCCGCATTCAGAAATTATCATCATTGCATCGGGTGAAGTTGAAACAGGACTGGCGACCATTAGCCAGCAGTCAGACTTATCGCAACAGCAGACCTTGCCTTTGCCTATTTATTTACGTGATACCCCATTAACCGCTAGTGATGGATCAATACGTGCCTTTGCCAGACAGTTTCAAACACCCGCATCCTCACAAAACCTGGCATTAGCAGATATGATGCATGCATTGTTAACGCGCGTGAGCTATATTCCAGGCGTGACTCAGGTGACGACCTCGGCTATTGAGGCGTTTCAGCTTGGGCAAGGCGTTTGCCAGGATCATGCGCATGTATTCATTGCCTGCTGTCGTAGCATGGGTTTGCCGGCACGTTATGTCAGCGGTTATTTGTTTACGGAAGACGGTAGTTTGATGCAAACCCACGCTTGGGCCGATGTTTGGCTACAGGACGAAGGCTGGCAAAGCTTTGATGTATCTAATGGTTGCCGCACCTATGCCGTACACGTCAGGTTGGCGTCAGGTTTGGATTATCGAACTGCAAGCCCGGTGAGCGGCATGCGCTCTGGCGGCGGGATGGAGGGCATGGCGTCTAGCGTGGTGGTGAATCAATCTAATTTGCCGAACAATCAGCGCTATCAAATTAATCAGATCGAGTTAATTAAACAGGCGGAATTGCTTAAACAGGCACAACAGGCTCAACAATAATTTTCTATGCTATAACTATAGATATGCCTAGCAATTCATTAAAATTTGATCGTCATGGCGATAAAGAAAATTCGGCTTTCTTTGAGGAAAATCTTGTGCGCTTGCTGGAAGAGCGAGATAAGCTCAGCCTGACCGATATGATTCACGAAATAGATGCGCTGATGATTACGGTTGATAC
>DIZU01000186.1:12090-13378 GCA_002429455.1 Methylotenera sp. UBA6020
CATTGGTTGCACGTATTGCGTATTGATTTAAATTCACCGGATATTCTGTTGCGCGAAGTAAAAGACGACCATTTAATCGATATTTTCAGAAGCTTGAATGAAGTTTATCCCATCGGGGCAAAAAAACCGAACAGTCGTTACATGGGCGAGATTATTCGCGTAACGGATTTGCACAGCGTCGTTAAAATGCAGCAACAACGTGAGTTCAGATTTTTTAATCAGGATGAGGTGCGCAAGCTTGAATTGCCCGGCAATTTGGCGGTGAGCAAGCCATCACCTTATACGCACAACATTGTGGCGTATTTGGAGCGCGAACCGGATGAGGCCAGAGTCTATGCCTTGGGCGTCAGCGTGATTAAACCGGAAGTGCAAGCCGCTTATCTTGAGGCGAAAGCACTGCAAGATAAACTCGGCATTAGCGATTTATTGTTGCCAATAGATCATCTTGCCACACGCGTTTATAGTCAAAACCGCGAGGTGGCGATTTTGGAATATTTATCGTGGTCTAGCTACTATTTTTGGGGTGCTTACAATATTAAAGACCAGAATTCGTCGACCAATATCACTAAGAGTGCGCATCCGATTCCGGAATCCAAGAGCCCAGCCAAGGTATTTACCGCTAACAATACGCCATATTTCATCAATCATTTAGAGCATCTGCCTTCGCCTACTGAGACTTTTGTGCGCAACTACGGTCCGCGCCTGCATCATATGGCCATTGCCGTTAAAGATGGCGAGCGTGACGGTAAAGAGCATATTGATCTTGTGGTGGATGCCATTACCGAAAATGGCAAAGGCTTTCTGCTGGACGTGATTGGCTCTAAGGCCGAAGGACTTAAACAAATATTCTCTAATGCTTCCGAGCACTCATCGTTGATAATTGAATACGTACAGCGCTATGGGAGTTTTGATGGATTTTTTACCCAACAAAATGTGGCAAAACTGACTGAAGCCGCTGGTTTTATGTAATTTTAAATCACCCGGTTTTCAAAGTTTCACACTATATTCCTCATGAAAAACCGTGAGTTTTTTTCATGGGCGATTATCCAAAATGGTATTATTCGATACATATTTAATTGTGAACGACTCGTATGACTTATTGCATAGGTGTATTGCTTGAGCAAGGCTTGGTGTTAGCCTCAGATACTCGGACCAATGCGGGCGTTGATCAAGTCGCTATTTGCCCTAAAATGCATATTTTTGAGGTGAAAAACGAGCGCGTGATTGTTTTGCTGACAGCGGGCAATTTAGCCATTACGCAAGCAGTAGTTAATCGCTTAAGATCTTC
>DIZU01000007.1 GCA_002429455.1 Methylotenera sp. UBA6020
CTAGTCACCGTTAAATATTCAGTACTTATTCCAGATAAATATACTGCTTTATTTAATATCTCTAAATGTAATTTAAAAGTTTTTTTGAGGATGCCGTAGATATGTAGAGCTTATTTTCAGTTAATACACACACCGGCTTAATTGTAATAATAACTACATAAAAGTTTGTTAAATTCTCCTTAGTTTAAAAAATAATAAAGGTTGATTAAATGAATGCTCTCCAAATAAATTCAAAAGCTGGTTTGACTGAAATAGAAGCAGAATTTATTGCAAGAACCCTCCTGATTGATGTGCCGGTTATCAGCACAGCTCAAACTAATGATGATGTTTTTAATATATTCAAAAAATACAAAGATATCGTTGGTTTACCTGTGGTTGAGAATGGAAACCCTGTTGGACTGATTAACCGTAATATTTTTATGGATGGAATGGCCAAACCGTTTCATAGAGACTTGTTCAACAGAAAAAGCTGCATTGCATTCATGGATAAGGAACCGTTGGTGGTTCCTGAGAGTATGAGTATCCAAGACCTTAGTTTTCGGGTGGTGAATTCCGGCAGAAAAACACTGAATGATGGCTTCATCATTACTAACGACGATGGCCAATATTTGGGAGTTGGTACAGGTGAGGATTTAGTGAAAGTCGTGACAAATCTACAGGCTGAAAAAAATCGCTTGGTCATGGAGAGTATCAACTATGCCAGCGTGATTCAAAAATCGTTTTTACGTAGTTCAAAAGAGGATATGAACGCCTGTTTAAAAGATTTTTATATGCATTGGGAGCCGAGAGACAAAGTAGGTGGCGATTATTATTTTTGCAAAAAATTCGATGATGGTTTCTTTTTTGCATTAATTGATTGCACCGGACATGGCGTGCCAGGCGCTTTCATGACTTTGATTATGGCCTCGTTTATTGATCATATATTGCTGGCAGATAATCGCCATGACCCCGCTGGTGCCTTGTCCATTATGAATAAAAAAGTAAAGACCGCTTTGGGTCAAGTTGAAAATACCGAGTCTTTGCTAGCCGAAGAGTCAAAGTTTGCAAAAATGGTGACCAAAGATGGCTCGGATGATGGCATGGATGCGGCGTTCTTCTGGGTCAACCAGCAGAATGAACAAATAATTTATGCCGGGGCAAAAACGCCTATATTTTATATTGGGCAAAGCGATGAAGAAGTGTCTATTGTCGATCCGGATAGAAAAGGCGTTGGCTACGTAGATACGCCTTATGACTACCAATGGACCAATAAAGAGATTCCGATTGTTAACGGGATGAGTGTATACCTGACCACCGATGGCATTATTGATCAAATAGGCGGGCCAAAGAACATTGCTTTTGGTAAGAAACGCTATGCCAACCTTCTGTTAGAACATCGAGCAAAACCCATGATAGAGCAGGAGGAAATTCTAATGACTGCTTTTTATGAGTATCAAGGCAAACAAAAGCGACGCGATGATGTGAGCTTAATGGGCTTCAGGCTTTAAATTGGAGGTTATGTGGAAATAGATCTATTCAATACTTTTCAGGACGATGCGGGCAAAAAGGGCATTGTTTTTTATTACAGCGGCGGGTTATCCCAAAACGTCATAGCAACTATGGGCGACATTTTAAAACAGCGCCTTGATAACAACGATGCAAAAGGCAGTGTGACTAAGAAATTGTTTTCAAGCTTTATCGAAATGGTCCAGAACGCACTGCATTATTCTCCTCTGGTCCCCGACTCAAGCTTTGAAAAAATTGGTGCTGTTGCCGTAGGTAAAAGGGATGAGCATTTTTATATTATCTGCGGGAACTTGGTGGATAAGAAATACGTGAGCAGAATCACCGAAAAAATTGAGCTTGTTAACAGCATGACCAGGGATGAAGTAAAGCTGGCTTACCGCACACAGCTTAAAAATGAAAACCACAACGCGGATGAGGTGAGTAAAGGTGCTGGCTTGGGCTTTCTGACACTTGCCCGAGACTCAATTTCTGCCATCGAATACTCATTTAAAGATGTGCCAGGTTACGAACATGAATATTCGGAATTACATTTGAAAACGATTTTTTAAAGGAACTCTTATGACAAGCCTTGCTATAGCCGGTACTTTACATCGCCATGGCTGGTGTTACTCTTCAGGAACTCATATGACAGATCTATATATTGCACGTACCGCTGACACTCCAGAAATTGATTTTAAATTTGCCTTAAATCAGCTCAACATTACTGGTGAAGCATTTCCTGAAGATGCCAATAGTTTTTTCTATCCAGTGTTAGTTGGCTTAGAAGCGTATCTGAAAAATATAGACAACCAGGACGTGGAATTTAATTTTAATTTAACCTACTTCAATAGCGCCAGCACAAAAATGTTGTTTAATATTTTTGAGCTGCTCAATGACTCTGCATGTTCAAGTAATAGAGTCACACTGAATTGGCACTATGACGAGGATGATGACACCATTAAAGAGTTTGGCGATGATGTGAACGAAGACTTCCCAGCCATTGATTACCACCCAGTGGTGACTTATTTAGCATAAAACTAATTTATAGCGGACATACTCTTTGCTTATTGGTCAATCGTGGCTTCTGCAGCGATGACTTGATTACGCCCGCTTTGCTTGGCTTGGTAGAGCGCTGCATCCACTCGTGGAATCAAATCTTCGGGTATCTCTCCAGGCCTGCGCTCTGCCACCCCAGCGCTGAAAGTGATGAGCACGCGTTCGTTCTTGTGCATAAAGAAGTTTTTGGTAAGCTCGCGCTGTACACGCGTGATCACACTGACTGCTTCATCTTGCGGGGTTGCGGGCAAGATAATGATAAATTCCTCACCACCGTAACGGGCCACAATATCGGTGGTGCGTAGCACATCCTTGATTACTTTAACGAAATGAGTGAGCGCCTGATCTCCGGTGGCGTGGCCTAAGCTGTCGTTGAGTTTTTTGAAATGATCTATATCCATCATGGCGATGCACAAGTTGGTGTTGTGGCGGTCCGCCCGACTGAATTCACGCTCAAGTGCCTCATCCATGCCGCGTCGGTTCAAGGCCCCCGTCAGATAATCCTGATGCGCCACTTCACCGATATGGTCTAGTTCAGCGGTAAGTTCCAGTATTCTTTTTTCGGCTTCTATGGCTTTTTGCTGGCTGATGCTGAACTCATCACGTGTTCGTTGCACATTCAGGCCGATTGCACGCGTGTCATCCAGAATGCTATTCAGCAGCACATTCAGTTCGCCTATGTCTTCTGTAGAGGTAATGCGTTGCTGGTAATTTTCAATCTTTTCATGGTAATCGCTGGTGCTTTCAGTCATTTCTACCAACCTGTCGACGAAAGTTGTCACCATTTTTTTGAGAGTATCTTTGGCCTCTGTGAGTGCTGGCTTGATCTGCGATTGCTTATAGGCAAGTTCCTTTAAGCTGCTCTCAGCATCATAAAGCATGTTGATATTGAGCGGTTTGGAAACAATGTCGTTGATGACCATGGTCTGGCCGTGGAGCCATTTATCTTCTATCACCAGCTCACCCATACTGGAGGTTATCAACCGCAGTAGCTGTAATAATGATTCATGGATGCGTTGCTGGAGGTCCCGTTGCATCTCTATCGTCAATAAAATCGGTTTTAGTTCATCTGTGCATTTGAGCACTGCCTGCTCTGTGTTCGCCTGCCGCATTCTGGCTAGTAAGGCGACCGCTTTTTGCTGACTATCCGGCACTGCTTGCAAATTAGGGATAAGTGCCAGCTCAAACGTTCTGAGCAGCGTTTCACGCCAAGGATTGGGTAGATTGCTATTTGCCACGGTATTGGTTTGTATACTGGCATTCGCTGGCAGTTGTAGCGTATTGCCATCTGTCTTTAATAGCGGCGGGCCGGGTGCGTCCGTCGCTGAACTACCCAACCCCCATGAGCTGATCAGTGCCTGGATTTTTTGCCCTAAGACCTCCGGATCGCTGGAGAAATTGCTCAGCACGCGACTTAGGCCTTCTTTCTTGCGGCTTAGGGTGACACCTTTATGGCTAACTTCTAACTGCTTTAACAGGTTACGTATCAGTATCGACCAATTGACTTCAGCGACGTCGGTATCAACCGTGCCAGTCGGGAATAATTTGCGCAATTGCTCTTCCAGTTTGCTCCAGTCGTGCTTTTCAATCAGCGGCGCCATGGCTTGTGCTGCAACAATATATTTAGGCTTTTGCTTGCCAGCTTCATGCAGCACTTTTTCCAGAGTTTTACCAAGCTCCAAAGATATGTCGATCGACTTGGTTCCGGCGATTTCGTCATAAACACTACGAAAGTTATCGGGTGTTGGTGGCAACTTGCGATGCATCAGTTGCATCAACGTTTGGCGGGCAATTTCAATGGGTGTATTTTTTTTGTCCATAGCCTATAACTGCGTGATTTCCATAAATAATCGTCATAGTAGGCGATTATTTCCAGCATACAAAACCACGGGTCATTTCAATAGCAGGATTAGTGATGTACTAAGGTGTTAATTCTTAAAAATGGACTGATATTGAGTGGCAATCTAGCTTAGCCTTGTAATTAATGTTGCTGAATAGCGTCGCTAGCAAATCACCTTAGGCCGGTTTGCTGATATCCATGGCACTAGTGGTCAGTGAGGTAAGCTGATTTTTCGTGGAGGCTAATATTTCTTCGAATGTAGGAAGTTCAAGGGTATTGCTGGTTCATAAATTGCTTAAAGTTTCCACCGAGCGTTGCTATGCGTGTTACTTTCGCATAGCAGAAGAGTGTTGTACTATTCAAAAACTCGATAACTAAACAATTAGAATAACTGACTTTCCACAAATGGTTATCACACGGTTCATCATTATTTGGCGGCTACTCTGTAGACGCTTATCAGGTTTCGTCATCGCTATCTTGCTCTCGTTATTTACGAGCACAGTGGCACATGCGCTGACATCCGACAATCCAGTAACCACCACTGCATTAAAACCCGTTTCCGCCATGCAGATGCAAAAAGACACGCTGGTCGTAGGTAGCGAACAAAACTATCCGCCTTTCGCTACAGGCATGACCGATGCGACCGCCGGCGGCTTTACCGTTGATCTGTGGAAAGCCGTAGCAGCGGAAGCCGGCTTGAGCTACACCATCCGCGTACGGCCTTTCCGCCAAATTCTTCAGGAGTTTAAAGAAGGCAAGGTCGATGTCTTGATTAACCTTGCACAATCTGAAGAACGGCATCGCTTTGCTGATTTCGCTGTCCACCATGCTATCGTCCACGGCGCGATCTTTGTGCGCAAAGGTCACTTATCCATCCTTTCAGAAGACGACCTTGCCGGCAAATCAATCATCGTAATCAACGCCGACCTGGCGCATGACTATGCCGTGACCAAAGGCTGGGAGCAGCAGCTGGTGTTGGTGGATAACGCGGAAGACGGCTTGCGCTTGCTGGCATCAGGCAAGTACGATGCCATGTTGCTGAGCAAACTGACCGGGATGCAGACGCTACAAGCACTGGGTCTAAGCAACATCGAAGTGCTAAAAACGAAGGTGGGGTTCTCGCAAAAATTCGCGTTTGCCGTGCAAGAGGGTCAATCCGAGTTGTTGGGCAAAATCAATGAAGGGCTGGCCCTCACCAAGTCCAATGGCACATACAATGCGCTGTACGACCAATGGTTTGGTATCTACGAGGATAAAGAGATAGGTCCGCGCGACTTGCTGAAGTACATCATCCCTATCGTGTTAATCTTTTTGGGTATTGCCGGATACTTCTACTATCGGTGGCAAGCCGAACGAAGGACTGCGCAAAAAGCTTTGCAAGAAAGCGAAGCTCACTTGCGTTTAAGTCAGATTGGCGGAGGCATTGGCACTTGGGAAGCGGATCTAGTCAACAATAGGCAAATGTGGTCAGAAAATTGTATCGCCTTGCTGGGAGTTCCTGCCATGACTGATCCGAAATGGGAGGATTTTCTAGCATTAGTCTATCCGGAGGACCGTCAACGGGTGATTAATGCAACACAATCACATATCGAGCATGGCATAAAATACGATGTGGAATATCGGACAGTCTCCGCCAATGGAGACCTTCGCTGGATACGCTCCGCTGGGCAAGCTGAATATAACGCAGAGGGAAAGCCGATCGTGATGCGGGGGATCGCCCAGGACATCAGTGAACGTAAGGCTGCTGAGGCAGAGCTCCTGATTGCCGCCATCGCCTTTGAATCCCAAGAGGGCATGTTGGTCACCGATGCCAACAATATCATTCTTCGTGTCAACCGTGCCTTTACTCATATCACCGGGTACGGTGCTGAGGAAATCGTTGGTAAAAGCCCGCACTTACTCAGTTCTGGCATGCATGATGC
>DIZU01000221.1:0-3185 GCA_002429455.1 Methylotenera sp. UBA6020
TAGCTCAGTTGGTTAGAGCGCTTGGTCGACATCCAAGAGGTCAGCAGTTCGAGTCTGCTACTGCCTACCACGATTTTAATAGATAAGGATTTCAAGCCAAAGCCGTTAAACTTAACGGCTTTTATTATTTAATAGCCTAAACCAATGATGGATACTAAATGCCAGTAATTCGCTTACCTGATGGCTCTGAACGCAGTTTTGATGCGCCTGTAACCGTTGCCGATGTGGCAATGAATATTGGCGCGGGCTTAGCCAAGGCAGCGTTGGCAGGCAAGGTTAATGGTGTGTTGGTTGATACCTCTTATGTCATTAGTCAAGATGCTGAACTCGCGATTATTACCGATAAAAATCCTGAAGGCATTGATGTTATTCGCCATTCAACAGCGCATTTACTGGCTTATGCCGTAAAAGAATTGTTTCCCGATGCACAAGTGACCATCGGTCCGGTGATTGAGAATGGTTTTTTCTACGACTTTTCATACAAACGTGCTTTTACGCCAGAAGATTTAATCGCCATTGAAAAGAAAATGGTTGAATTGGCGAAAAAAGACGAGCAAGTCACACGTAAAGTATTGCCACGTGATGAGGCTGTGACCTATTTCAAATCAATAGGTGAGCATTATAAAGCGGAGATTATCAGTAGTATTCCAGCCGGCGAGGATGTTTCACTGTACACCGAAGGAAAATTTACTGATCTGTGCCGTGGTCCACATGTGCCTAATACCGGTAAGCTAAAAGCATTCAAGCTCATGAAGTTAGCCGGCGCTTATTGGCGTGGTGATAGCAATAATGAGATGCTGCAACGCGTGTACGGTACTGCATGGCGCAATAAGGAAGAGTTGGAAGCCTATTTATTCCAGCTTGAAGAAGCAGAGAAACGCGATCATCGTAAGTTAGGCAAGCAACTCGACTACTTTCATATGCAAGACGACGCGCCTGGCATGGTGTTTTGGCATCCGCGCGGCTGGAGTATTTGGCAAGAAGTTGAGCAATATATGCGCCAAATGTTTCGCGATTACAATTATCAAGAAGTGCGTACGCCAACCATCATGGATAAAACCTTGTGGGAGAAATCAGGGCATTGGCAAAATTACCGTGAAGGCATGTTCGTGACTTCATCAGAAAGTCGTGATTACGCGGTTAAGCCGATGAACTGCCCAGGGCATGTGCAGATTTTTAATAGTAGTCTGCATAGCTATCGCGATTTGCCATTGCGTTTAGCCGAGTTTGGTTCTTGTCACCGCAACGAACCGTCTGGCTCACTGCATGGCTTGATGCGGGTTCGAGGCTTTACGCAAGATGATGCGCATATATTTTGTACCGAAGAACAAGTAGAAGCGGAAGTGGCAGATTTTATTAAAATGCTTTACAAGGCCTACGGCGATTTTGGTTTTAATGACGTGCTGGTAAAGCTCTCTACCCGTCCTGAAAAGCGCATAGGTACTGATGCGGACTGGGATAAAGCCGAAACGTCACTCGCAAACGCGCTTAAATTAAACAACCTTGAATTTGAATATCAGCCAGGTGAGGGTGCGTTTTACGGTCCTAAAATTGAATTTACACTTAAAGATTCGCTTGGTAGGTTGTGGCAGTGCGGCACAATCCAGCTAGACCCAAACTTGCCAGAACGGTTAGGCGCAGAATACGTGGCTGAAGATAATAGCCGTAAACGACCTATTATGCTGCATCGTGCAATTGTGGGCTCAATGGAGCGCTTTATTGGCATTTTAATTGAGAACTATGCAGGCGCTATGCCGCTTTGGCTGGCACCCGTGCAAGTAATGGTGCTGAATATCTCGGAAAGTCAGTCAGATTACGTACGCCAAGTCGTTGAAACGCTGAAGAAAAGTGGCATTAGATGCGAATTTGACTTGAGAAATGAGAAGATTACCTATAAAATACGCGAACATAGCATGCAAAAAATGCCTTATCTGCTGGTTGCAGGTGAGCGCGAAATGCAAGCAGGACATGTAGCCGTGCGTACCAGAAAAGGTGAAGACCTAGGTTCTATGCCAGTAAGCGCGTTAATTGAGCGCCTAAAAGCGGAAGTTGAAGCTAAAGGTTGAACTTGTAGGTGCACGGCTTAACTATTTGGAGAATTTGATATAGCACAAGATAAAGAAACACGAATTAATGGCGACATTACAGGGTCGCAAGTTCGTTTGGTGGGTGTAGAGGGTGAACCGTTGGGCATTATGTCGCTAACGGAGGCATTTGCAAAAGCAGAAGAAGCAGATATTGATCTTGTGGAAATTGCGCCCAATGCTGTCCCGCCAGTGTGCAGATTATTGGATTATGGCAAGTTTAAGTACGCTGAAAGCAAAAAACAGCACGAAGTTAAGCTTAAGCAAAAACAAGTGGTGGTTAAAGAGATTAAGTTTCGCCCGGGCACTGATGACGGCGATTACGCGATTAAAGTACGCAATATTATCCGGTTTATTGAAGAGGGTGATAAAGCGAAAATTACTTTACGCTTCAGGGGCCGAGAGATTACGCACCAAGAGTTTGGTTTGGCATTGCTGAGACGTGTAGAGGCTGACTTGAAAGAATATGCGGTGGTTGAGCAGTTTCCAAAAATGGAAGGTCGCCAAATGGTGATGATTCTCGGACCGCACAAAAAAGTTAAGTAAGCGTACAAAGCAATAAAATAGTAAAGCATTGCAATAAAGTAGTAGCGAAATAGTGTTAAAAATGTAGCAAAAAAGTAGTAAAAATCCGAGTGATACGGCTAAACGGCATGCCTAAGCACTCATAACTTAAGTTCAAGGAGAACAAAATGCCAAAAATGAAAACCAAGAGTGGTGCTAAAAAGCGCTTCAAATTCTTGGGTAATGGTAAAGTGAAGCGTACGCATTCACACTTACGCCATATCCTCACTAAAAAGACCACCAAGCAAAAGCGTAAATTACGCGGCACGGCGATCATCTCACCAACAGACGTCAAGCGCGTTCGCGCCATGATGCCAACACGATAAGGAGACCGATATGCCTAGAGTAAAACGTGGTGTCATTGCTCGCGCTAGACACAAGAAAGTATTAAAAGCCGCTAAGGGTTATCGCGGTCGTCGTAAAAACGTTTACCGCGTTGCCAAGCAAGCGGTAATGAAAGCGGGTCAATATGCTTACCGTGACCGTCGTCAAAAGAAACGTCAATTCCGCACATTGTGGATTGCGCGTATCAATGCG
>DIZU01000221.1:3454-3581 GCA_002429455.1 Methylotenera sp. UBA6020
GTGGATTGCGCGTATCAATGCGGGTGCACGTGAGTGTGGTTTGACTTATAGCCGCTTTATGAATGGCTTGAAAAAAGCAGCGGTTGAAGTTGATCGTAAAGTGCTTGCTGATTTAGCAGTATTTGAT
>DIZU01000180.1:0-2469 GCA_002429455.1 Methylotenera sp. UBA6020
AATTATTGCGAGACTGATGTGGCGAACACGCATTTAGTCTATTTGCGCTTTAAGTTAATGCGTGGGCAATTGAATCAGGCTAGCTATGAGCAGGAAATTGCTTTGGTGAAAGAAACGCTGGGTAACTATCAAGGGCTGCATTGGCAGGAATTTTTAGCCGCTTGGAGAAGCTAAACATACTGCAGTAATTGTAATTTCATCATTTGCTCAATTGTGAATCATTTTAGTCATTAGTCTGCGCATATTTGATGGCGACATATCTAACCATTATCAATTTAATAAAATAACTGCGTTTCCTCTATTGCATGCTCTGCGGTAAAATGACGGCATGAGAAAAAGACGCAATAGATCTGCTACAGACATTACACAAGCCCCCATTTTAACGG
This sequence comes from Methylotenera sp. UBA6020, assembly GCA_002429455.1. Classification (GTDB taxonomy): domain Bacteria; phylum Pseudomonadota; class Gammaproteobacteria; order Burkholderiales; family Methylophilaceae; genus Methylotenera. The sequence goes on from DIZU01000180.1 coordinate 387, forward strand.
CCATTATCGAGTCACTTGATCAAGAAGGGCGGGGGGTTACGCATGTTGAAGGTAAAACCATTTTTATTGATGGTGCGTTACCTCAAGAGAAAGTCACATTTCGTTCGCATCACATTAAAGCCAGCTATGAAATTGCTAATGTAGTTGAAGTATTAAAACAGTCGAATCAAAGAGTCACGCCTAAATGCCGGCACTTTGGCATATGTGGTGGTTGCAAGCTGCAACATTTGGATTTTGCGGCACAGGTAGCGGCCAAGCAACGCTTGCTCGAAACGGACTTATGGCATATTGGCAAGGTTAAGCCGGAGAATATGCTGCCACCGCTGTATGGTCCGACTTGGGGCTATCGGCATAAGGCGCGCTTGAGTGTTAAGTATGTGGAAAAGAAGCAACGCGTGTTGGTCGGTTTTAATGAAAAATCCACTCGTTTTGTTGCGGATATGAATAGCTGTGAAGTGTTGGTGCCAGAAGTCTCGGCGCTTATTGAGCCGTTGCAACAACTCATTGTACAACTTAGTTTGCGGGACAAACTTCCACAAATTGAGTTAGCGGTAGGCGAGGCTGTGCAAGATCAACCAGGCCAAGCCAAGCCGGTAATTGTGTTGATTTTACGCATTATGGCGGCGCTGACGGCTGAAGATGAAGTATTGCTAAAAGCGTTTGCTGATGATCACGTTGTGCAAATTTGGACGCAAACAAAAGGCCCGGATACGATTAAGCCGTTTTACCCTTTAACTGTCCCAGAGTTACAGTACGGCCTGCCTGAGTATAATTTAACTTATCCATTCAAGCCCAATGAGTTTACGCAAGTAAACCCGCAAATCAACCAGGTGATGATTCGCCGTGCGATGCAATTGCTTAATCCGCAAACCGATGAAAATATTGCCGACTTTTTTTGCGGCATCGGTAATTTTACCTTGCCTATCGCCCGTAGCGGCGCAAAGGTATTAGGGCTGGAAGGGTTAGCTAATTTAGTTGAACGTGCTAAAGAAAGTGCACAGCTTAATCAAATTAACAGCACCAAGTTTGATGTGGCTGATCTATTCAAAATGACGCCTGAAGCCTTAACCAGTTTAGGGCGCTTTGATAAATGGCTGGTTGACCCACCGCGCGATGGCGCATTTGAATTGATTAAATCGTTGGATGACAATAATAGTCCGCAGCGGATTGTGTATGTATCGTGCAACCCCGCAACGCTGGCGCGTGATGCAGGTGTGCTGGTGAATGAAAAAGGCTATACATTAAAAGCAGCGGGGGTGATTAATATGTTCCCGCATACCGCACATGTAGAGTCTATTGCGCTGTTTGAGCGTGTGAGCCAGTCGTAAGTGTTTATTTCGTATTAAAAAATTCTCGTCTAGTCAGGTTTAACACTTCAAACTTTAGAATAAGTTTCCTAGGCAATAAAAATAGCCATTTTTACTAAATGGTTTTAGCTTCCTTGATGCATGTCAAAACGCTTTTTCAACTACGCTCGTAGAATTCAATCACTAAATTAGTCTTTGTTTAATTCTCATGTGGAGTGTGTAAAAATGAATAAATCGTTATTGGTCTTGGCGTTAGCAGCTGCTTTTGTCCCGGTATTGACTCACGCTGAAGCTGGTGATTGGGTCGTACGTGCCCGTGTAGTGGATGTTGCTCCAAATGAAGATAGCAAACTTGGCAAAACTGTGAACAAAAACATAGCGCCCGTGATGTCCCCAGGCGCTGAACTGTCTGTAGATAATAACGTGATTCCTGAATTGGATATTTCTTACTATTTCACCAAGAATATCGCCGCCGAACTGATCCTTGCTCTTGGTACCAGGCACGATGTCAGCATCAAGGGTGATTCTGGGAGTGTGGTTGGTAATCAAAAGCTTGGTAGCATCAATGCCTTGCCGCCAACTTTGACTGCGCAATGGCACTTTAACCCGGATCAAACTTTTGACCCATATGTCGGTGCCGGTGTTAACTACACCAACATGCTGGATCGCAATCTACAGCTGCGCAGCTGCGCATTGGCTGGTAGCAAGATCAAGGTAGATGCTGATAGCTGGGGTTATGCCCTGCAAGCCGGCTTGGATGTTAATCTGAAAGATGG
>DIZU01000180.1:2811-2996 GCA_002429455.1 Methylotenera sp. UBA6020
TCACTTGATATCAATCCATGGGTGTTCGGTGTTGGTATTGGTAAGAAGTTTTAATGATTTGCATGTAGTCACTTACTTGTATTTAGTGGCTAGTCGTATTTAGTAACTGTAATTTCCTGGCTCCACCTTTGCCCCTGTCGTTATTGGTAGGGGCTTTTTTTATGGTTTTTTGTAATGGAATGCTC
>DIZU01000180.1:3367-3695 GCA_002429455.1 Methylotenera sp. UBA6020
GTTCCCTTCGACAGGCTCAGGGAGCCTGAGAGTTGTTCCCTGAGCCTGTCGAAGGGGCGAATAGCTGTAATTAAATGATTTTAGAAAAGCGTGCTCGATTACGATCGATTTGCAAATAACGGTCAAACAGCATGGCAACCGCGCGTACAAAGAACCAGCCGGTGTCCGTTACCTGTATGCCGCTATCGTCCAGTTCCACCATGCCGCTGCTTACCAGCTCTTTTAGCGCTTCCAATTCAGCGGAAAAGTACTGTTTAAAATCTATCATATAGGCAAGTTCGATGGACTCATATTGCAGCTCACCTTGGCACATCAGCGCCATAATCAC
>DIZU01000034.1 GCA_002429455.1 Methylotenera sp. UBA6020
CTTTGTTTTCCAAATGCAGTTTCATGCAAGAACCATTTCTTACCAACAGAAAAAAATAACAATTCAATAATTTTAGTCAAAAAAATAATGGTTATCTGTGCGTTGACGTACGTAATGGCAGAGTACCTAAATTTGCGCAGTCACTCGATAGTTCCACAAAATAATTGTTCTTAAATTCATCTGTTGCACTTTTATACGCGGCATTGGTAGCAAACTGAAAGACGTACCTAATCATTGTAACCATCATTTTTTATAGTATGTACCCCAGTGCACAGACCAGTTAAAACAAAAGAGAATAATAGCGATCAGGGTCAATATAGTCCCAGGTCACCAATAGTCTGGACGGATAAACCAACGCTGATGAGTTATAGATTCAGATTAAAACATACGATAAAACGAATAGAGACGGCATGCAGAATCGAATACTTATCCTCACGGATGACGCCCATGATGCAAACACCCTGAAGAAAGCACTCGAGAATTCAAAAGACGGCACCTTCAATGTCGAGTGGGTAAGGCAACTCTCTGCTGCGCTTGAACGACTGCGCTTAGATAACAACGGCGATAACAACAATAGCGATATCGACGCAATTATTGTGGATTTATTACTGCCAGATAGCAGCGGGATTGCCACCTTCGACCAATTATTAGCGGCTAGTCCCCATACACCGATTATAACGTTATGCGAGGAAGAGGAAGAAGACTTGGTGATAACGGCGGTTGCGCGTGGTGCGCAAGGCTATTTGTCCAAAGGCCACTTTGCCAGTAGCCTTGTGCCGCAAACACTACGCAATATCATTCAGCGCAAACTGGTTGAGCAAGCGCTTTACAAAGAGAAGGCGCGCGCTGAAATTGCACTTAACTCCATCGGCGATGCAGTGCTATGCACAGACATAACCGGCAATATAGACTACCTGAACATCGCGGCAGAAAACATCACCGGGTGGTCAAGAGAAGAAGCACGCGGGCACCCGATCGGCGAAGTTTTTCAGATCATTAATGGCGTCACACGCAAACATGATCAAAATCCGGTCGAAAAGGTCCTGCAGGAGGACGAGCCTAGGGGGTTGAATGCAGATACGGTATTAATCCGACGGGATGGGAGCGAAGTGCCCATCGAAGATTCTGCCTCGCCAATCCACGACGGGGACGGAAAGCTTACCGGCGCGGTAATCGTGTTCCATGACGTCAGCGCCGCACAGGCGATGAGCATGAAAATGGCGCACCTTGCACAGCATGACTTTCTGACCAATTTGCCGAACCGGGTATTGCTGAACGACCGTATAGCACAGGCAATCATGTTGGCGAAACGGGCTGGCAGTCAATTCGCCGTACTATTCCTGGATTTGGACAATTTCAAGCATATTAATGATTCGCTAGGACATGCAACCGGAGACCAGTTATTACAATCGGTGACCAAGCGCTTGAGTGCTTGTGTGCGTGGCTCCGACACGGTCAGCCGTCAGGGAGGAGATGAGTTTGTGATTCTATTAACCGGCGGTAAGTACGGAGAAGACGCTGCCTTGACTGCCGACAAAATACTCGCGGAATTGGCATTGCCGCATGCTGTTGCCAAGAGCGAATTACACATTACCACCAGTATCGGCATCAGTGTTTACCCGGAAGACGGTAATGATGCGGAAACACTGATCAAAAGCGCAGATATCGCGATGTACAACGCCAAGGAAAAGGGGCGTAACAACTATCAGTTCTTCCGCAGCGACATGAATACCCGGGCGGTAGAACGGCAGTTCATCGAAACCAGCCTGCGGCGTGCGCTGCAAAAACAGGAGTTCATTTTGCATTACCAACCTAAGGTCAATCTGGAAACCGGCAAGATTACTGGCGCAGAAGCGTTATTGCGCTGGAAGCATGTGGAATGGGGCATAGTGCATCCGGATAGATTCGTAGCTATTGCGGAAGATTGTGGCTTGATAGTCCCGATTGGCCGTTGGGTGTTACGTGAGGCCTGCACGCAAGCAAAGCATTGGATGGACGCTGGACTGACATCCATGTCCATCGCAGTTAATATTTCCGCGCTGGAGTTTCATCAAAAGAACTTTGTTGAAGGGGTACGCGCGATACTGAACGATACCGGCTTGGAGGGGCGCTATCTGGAGCTGGAAATCACTGAAAGCGTCTTGATGGAAAATGCCGAATCCAGTACCGAGATTCTTCAGCAACTTAAAGACATGGGAGTGCAGTTGGCTGTGGATGATTTCGGCACCGGCTATTCCAGTTTGAGTTATCTGCAGCAGTTTCCGATCGATGTTCTCAAAATCGACCAGTTCATTTGTACATGACATAGGGCCCGCTACCGACAACGGCATCATCGTCAGCGCCGTGATTGCCATGGGTAACAGCCTCAAGCTACGGGTAGTCGCGGAAGGTGTGGAGAGTCGAGAGCAGCTGGCGTTCCTGAAAGCACGATATTGCGAAGAAGGACAAGGCCATATTTTCAGCCCACCGCTGATTGCTGATGAGTTCACCGCGCTAATTAAAACCGACATTACGCCATGGGGCAGTAACTTCGCTGGAATAGGTGCTGAATCTATATTGCCTACGCATTATCCATGGCACAGTGTTTAAGCATTATGACTTAAGCAATACGCCATACAGTAAAGAACAGATGAGGCTTCAGTTAACTTTGCGCATAGAAGCATCAAACGGTCATGAGCGGTTGATATTCCCTTCCGATCACAAAGGAGTTAAGCAATGAGTACGATTACCACAAAAGATGATACGCAGATTTATTATAAAGACTGGGGTACAGGGCAACCCGTGGTGTTCAGCCACGGCTGGCCGCTGACTGCGGATAGCTGGGAAGCGCAGATGCTATTTCTGGCTACCAATGGCTTTCGCTGTATTGCCCATGATCGTCGAGGGCATGGCCGTTCAAGTCAACCTTGGGCTGGCAACGACATGAACACCTATGCCGACGATTTGTCAGCACTGATTGAAACGCTAAACCTAAAAGATGCCGTCCTCATTGGTTTTTCAGCAGGCGGAGGCGAAGTTGCGCGCTATATCGGTCGCCACGGCACCAAGCGGCTAGATAAAGCCGCGCTAATTTCCGCCGTACCACCGTTGATGTTGAAAACCGCAGCTAACCCTGGCGGCTTGCCAATTGCAGAATTCGACAAGATCCGTGCCGGCTGCATTGCTGACCGTTCGCAGTTTTATAAAGACCTTGCAAGCGGTCCATTTTTTGGTGCCAATAGGCCTCATGCCAAAGTCTCGCAGGGAATGATAGACTCATTCTGGAGGCAAGGTATGCAGGCTGGCCACAAAAACACCTTTGACTGCATTAAGGCGTTCTCTGAAACAGACTTTGCTGAAGACCTTAAGAAGTTCGACTTGCCAACATTAATTGTACATGGTGATGATGATCAGATTGTACCGATTGGCGCTGCGGCACTACAGTCATCAAAGCTGGTTAAAAATGCAACGTTAAAAATCTACAAAGGTGCACCGCATGGTCTGGCAGATACGCATAAAGACTTACTCAACGCAGACCTGCTGGCATTTCTTAAGTCCTGAGTAACGAAGCTAGTATTTATAGCAACTATGCATTACCCGTGATCTGACCAGAACATCAGAACGAGACTTGAGCGCTGATGGTGGCAGAATTGGCGTCATAAGTAAGATTGCCGGTTATGCTATTAACATTGTTAAAAGTAGAATTACGGGTTGCGCGCTGCAATGCGCCACTGATGGTGATCATGCGTGTTGGTTGCCAGTCTGCCGCCACAAGGAACAGCTGCACATCGTCTTTACGCCGCTCAGGAATAGATACGATGGCGCCAAAGTAGTCGCGCTGACTGTAATCATAGCGTAGGCGTAAGCTGGTTTTAGCAGTGACCTGCCAGATAGGGCTGATAGAAAACGTATCGGAGACATAATAGCTATTGGTATCTTCCTGAAAACTGATCAGACTACGCGTGACGGAAGTATTAACCCGCAATTTACCCGTTGGCGTCCAGTTATAGGCGAGCTGGCCGGTAGCGCCGCTAAAGTCGCGGCTGGAAAAATGATCATGCTGGCGGTCCATATAGCCTAGTCGTGCATCAATGGCTGATTTGCCAGTCAGACGCCATTTAAGCTGCGCTTCTGTCTCGCTCTGGTCAAAACCAGTATCCAGTTGAGCAAAATCATTTAGCACGCGCCCACGAAACTCACCTTTAGACGCACGCTGTATCAAGGCAATTGAGTTGTCTGATGGGAACACGTACTTAACACCAACCTCGCCGCCGGTTTGCACATAGTCGCCAACAGCAGTAAAGGCTTGGCTGTTGCGCGAGCGTAGTTCTGATACGCCACCTAATAGGTGCCAGCCACCGCCAATCCATCCATCCGCATTAAACACGCGATTCTCATTGGTCTGGATGCTTTTAATATTCTGGCGGAAATCTGCGAAACTGTTCAGTACCTGTTGCTGGTCTGCTGACAAAGTGCCGCTTATATAGGGGCTTAGATGCCATAGCCAGGCTGCACGGTAATTGAAAGCGGTGTAATCCAGATTGCTGTAGGTCTTGTAGCGGTTATCTAACACGGATGCGTCGAGATGAAATTGCTGTTGTGCATAAGACTTGTCTAACTGGATGCCAGCATTAGTCGTATAGATCTGATCTGATCGTTGTGATTTACCAAGGGCGACAAGTGTATTGGTGTCGTCAGACAGACCAAACAGGTTATCTTCAAAACGTACGCCTGCGCCTACTGAAAAATTCAAAGTATCCTGCGCATCGGCCCAAGCCAAACTTGTTGCGGATAATGTTACGGCTAGCAGTAGTACAGCACTTTTTGGCTTCTTATACAGATTGGTTAGCATAGACTCAACGCCAATCCTAAAACGACTTCCCGAGGGACGACAACATCCATCATTTTCTTAATCCCCTTGAAAAATGCAGCTTAAACATAAAGCAAAATATGTGTTCTTGCGGTTAACTTACAGGCGTACACATTTTATTAACTATAACAATATCAATATAGTTGCACAGTAACATTATGTAACAGTTGAAGTCTATTATTTTTATTACAAAATCCTGTCACAGGTGAATGCCGGTCTTAAACAGTCAG
>DIZU01000003.1:0-215 GCA_002429455.1 Methylotenera sp. UBA6020
CACAGAAAAGCCCAGTCTTCACGGCGGTAAGCGCTGCGGTCATAGTCAGGGTCACCGGGCTGTCTATCGACCCGGGCATAATCAAGCTTGGGTAGATGCAGCCACTTGCGGCGGTACATCATGTAAATGAGGCCACCAATCAGACCTATGCCTGCCAGATCCAGCACCAGTGAGAACCACAGGTAAAAATTGCCATACCAGAACCGCACACCGAA
>DIZU01000003.1:570-2243 GCA_002429455.1 Methylotenera sp. UBA6020
TGCGTAGCCATGGTTTTGACCATGTCGATAAAGCGGTGCAGTAACTCGCCCCATGAGCCATCAGGCTTACCGCGACGATACTTGCGTATTTGAACATAAACGCCGTAGATAAAAACCGCAATCGCCGTATAACCAAATGCATAGAACAGGTGTATCGCCTGCGGCTGGAAGTTCTCAAACAGCACTCTGGTGATTTCTATTGAATTATTCATTTGCATCGCTCACTGATTTTTAATCATCGGGTTTCTAATCATTAGGGTTTTTTAATAATTAGGGTTTTTAATCATTGATTTTAAAAACTGGTTTTTTTAATCATGTTTTTGTAAGGTTAAAATGGTCACCGCAAGGTGCTGCGGTGACCATACTCAGGCTAGTTCTAAACCTTGTACTCTATTTTGAACTGACCACCTGGCATGTGCGGAACACCCCAGACAGCTACCTCACGTTTGTAAGGTAAGGCTATTTGCGGATTCGCTTCTTCAATCTCACGTGCCACTCGGTGACCAGGTGAAGGTCGCATCAGCAATCAGGCGAGGTGCTTCAGCATCACCAACCAAGTAAATACCCTTGATGTCATTTTTAGCCCACTCTGCTTCACGGGCTTTAAGCTCGTTCCACAATTTGTTTTCTGAATGACGTCCAGTGACCAGAATCAATGAATCAAACTCAAGCCAGCGGTGCGTTGTGTTGGCATCACGTGGAGAAACGCCAGGACCGCGGTAGGTACGTTTTGAACCATCACCCCAGATATTGTAGATTTCCAAACGGCCAGCTTCGATTTTTGAACAGAAATGGTCGCCTAGTTCTTCCACATGCAACTCATGCAACCGTCGCATCATGTTTGGATACTCAAGCGTGAAGTGCATGTAGTTAGCTAAATGCACACCAGATACCACAGTCACTTCGTGGCCGTCAGTCGCCAGTTTTTCGGCTAAGCTAGGTGCCATGAAGTAGGTATCGGCATTTAGAATCACCACGCGTTTACCAATTTTTTTCTTGCCTTCAAACACTTGCTCTGGCGTGAGTTGATCCGGCAATGAAGCATCCGCACCAGGAATGGCTTCATGCGTTAAGCAGTTGTTGCCATCGGTATTCCATGAAGCACCGGTTGCAATAATCACTTTGTCAGCGCCGTATTGCAATACTTCATCTGCAGTCATAGCTTTCTGGCCAAGTGCGATTTGACTTTCTTTGTTCTTTTTCACCAGTTTGTTAAGCTGAATTTCGCGGTAATCGCGATGGTAGCCCCACTCACCTAATCCAGGCAGTGTCATTACCGTGTTCAAGTGACCGCCAATCTTCTCCGCCTTGTCATAAACGTGGACGGTGTAGCCGCTTTCCATCAATACACGGGCAGCTTCAGAACCAGAAGGGCCTGCACCAACGACCAGTACTGAGTCTTTTGATTTGGTTTTAGGGAATTTTTCCGGATGCCAACCACGACGATACTCTTCACCTGCTGTCGCGTTTTGCGTGCAGATCATTGGCGGGCCGCCGATTTCCCAACGTGAGATACATACATTACAACCGATACAAACGCGAATATCGTCATAACGGCCTTGTTCAATTTTTTGTGGCAGGAATGGGTCAGAGATCGAAGGACGGGCACAACCGATAATATCGGCGTAGCCTTTAGTAACGATTTCCGTCATTTTTTCCGGGTCAGTAAAGCG
>DIZU01000003.1:2520-5683 GCA_002429455.1 Methylotenera sp. UBA6020
CGTGCGCGGTTCTCTAATGAGCCGCCGTATTTGTCAGTACGTTTGTTGTAGTACGGGTTAAGGAACTGCAATGGCAAATAAGAGTGCGCGCCGTAAACATAAACGATATCAAAACCTGCATCGCGTGAACGCTTGGCTGCATCTACATAGTATTGCTGCACCTGGGCGATGTCGCTCAGATCCATTTCTTTACAGTAGCTCAGGGTTTCGAATTCTGATGCGTACTGGCTTGGGCCACGTGGGGTGGCGCGAGACTCCATATTAGGCGCATGCGCACCGCCGTACCATAGTTCGACACCAGCCAAGGCGCCATATTTATGTACTTCATCGGTCATTGCGCGCAGGTTACGCACATCGCCTTCATCCCAGATACGGGCAGATAAACGGTGTGTATCATCAGATTCAGGGTGAATCGAACAGTATTCGGTATTCATCGCGGCCCAGCCGCCTTCCGCCTTCATAGAGCGGTGTGCAGCCTGAAAGCCAGGTTTGTCAGAGCCCGCACCAATACAGTGTGGAACTTGGTAAAAGCGATTACGTAAGGTCTTAGGGCCTATTTGAATAGGTTCAAACAGAATGTCATGTTTTGGATCGCGTGCCATGTTTCTCTCCGGTCGTTATAAGGGAAATTGCTGATGTGCTATTTTCATACCGTTGCCTGAGACAAACAATTCTCCTCATGGGTTACTACTAAGGGATTACTTTAGAATTACTTGGGGGATTACTTGTTCAAGCAACACTGCCAAAATAAAAAGCGGACGAGGTAGTTAATCCTCGCCCGCTTTTTTACTCACGGATTACCCGCGAAGGATGCTTTTACTTGTTTTACAAGCTATGCATATACCAAACCAACGCTATACCTGCAGCAAGTGCGATATAAGGCAGAACACCAGCCCGATTGGTTACGCCGTCTTCATGTCCGTCAATATGCATATCTTCCAGCATTTGCGCAGGGAAATGACCCTTGTCCTGAACATAGTGACGATATACGAATACAGGCAGGATCAATGAAGCAAACACCAAACCTACTTTCAACGTACCAGCGCCCCATACATCCGCGCCTAAACCCATGACACCCAAGTTAACAAAGCCAAGAACACCGCCCAGAGCCAAAATGATGGTTGGTGCTTTGTATGGACGTTCCCAGTTTGGGCGGTCAATACGATGGATCCAGCCAGAGTTCAAGTTAAGGAAGTTAAAAATGATGTAGCCAACGTTTGAAGCCGCAAGGATGAACACATAGTCTGACATCATGAGCAGAATCAAGTTGAAGCAAAGATCTGTCCACATAGCACGAGTAGGTGCGCCATGATCGTTAACGTGAGACAAGTACTTTGGCAACCAGCCATCTACCGAAGCTTGGTAAAGCGTACGTGAAGACCCAGCCATTGAAGTCATGATAGCGAGCAGTAATGCAAGTACCAGCATGATCACCATCACATTGCCGATAAATGCGCCACCACCGGCCATATCAGATAACGCTGTTGCCACACCCATACCACTGTAAATTGCGGGGGCCAGCATACCATCGTAAACCGCCGGTGTAGTTACCGCACCTGCCGCGTTCACAACTGCCGGAGTAACCAAATGTCCCAAACCTAAGTGACCTTGGAAAGCAATTGGCACTAACGTAAATACAGCCACACAAAGCAGGCCTGAATAAAAAATAGCCTTAAAGGTATCTGTTTTAGGGTTTTTGAATTCACGTGTGTAGCAAACTGCAGTTTCAAAACCATAAGTAGACCAGGCCGCAATGAACAGGCCGCCTGCCATCAGTTTCCAACCAGCAATCCCCCATACGCCATCAATCACGTTGCCTGCTGCATCATAAGCCAGCGGGGCAAGCGGGAAGTAATTAGCGTGCGGTGCATCACCAGTGATGAGTGGCACTAAACCGATCAGCATGAGTGGAATAAGTGCGACGACACCAAGTAACATGGTCGTTTTGGCAGAACGTAAAATACCGCCATGTTGAACCGCAAACACCGAGAGCAGAACAGCCGCACCCAGAATAAAGGTAGCGTTGATTCTGAGCGCCAGACCATCTTTGATCATGCCCAAATCCAACAAGGTAATTTGCCAGGTATTGATCACCGCATCAGGCGCGAACAATGCATTCAGCATATAACCTGCCGCTAGACCAGATCCGATAGCTAGCACCGGCGACCAAGCGAACCAGTTACACCATACAGATACGGGTGCAATAAACTTACTGTACTTTACCCATGCCACAGCACCATAAATCGATGCCCCGCCAGACTTATGTGGAAACAAGCCGGCAATTTCAGCGTATGTAAACGCTTGAATAAACCCAAATAGAATGGATATTGCCCACACCATCCAAGCCGGCTTACCTACTGTTGCAGCAATAGCGCCGATTGAAAACAACACAAGTGCTGGAACGCCACTTGCTACCCAGAATGCCCCTTGCCAACCGATCTTTCTATGTAACGTTGCGTTTTGCGCAGCAACGTTCTCAGAGAGATCAGCTGAAATCGCATCAACTGTAGAATTTACGCTCAATTTAAGTCCCCTTTTTTAAAATTACCCAATACAACCCAGATTACTGCGTGAAGGATTGTCCACTTAGGTGAAGCAAAAGAATCAGACGTTGCCGCCTAGTTAATAAAACTTGTATACGGGCCAGCGATAACATTTCCGCATTGGCAACCATTTGACGACTAACCTTAGCTGCTTACAATTCTCACTACGGATTACTCCTAAAGAAGTAGCTTATATTTTTCTTCATTTTTATTATTCTCCACGACCGATTCAAAATCAAAATACCCCTTTGGTATTACCCCTTCAAGATAGTTTTTAATCGCGCCATTGCCAGCTAACATCATTTACGTCTGCCTTCCAAGCGGCTGTAAAAATTGATAACCAGTAAGTAATCATAGTAAATTGAGGCGACAAACATGACACATCACCAACCCCCTAACCCTGACGATTTACGCCTATCTTTATATGATCTCATTGGCGGAGAAGACGGCGTTCGCCGGTTAGTCGAAGTCTTTTACGATATCGTTGAAAGTCACCCTGAAGGGCATAAACTGCATCTCTTGCACCTGCGTGGCAATGGTATTGCACATTCACGTGTTGAGCAGTTCAATTTTCTTTCAGCATTTCTCGGTGGCCCCAAACTCTATATCGAGAAACATGG
>DIZU01000003.1:5938-8314 GCA_002429455.1 Methylotenera sp. UBA6020
TGGCTTAAATGCATGTCCATGGCGATTGAGGATATAGGGCTGGAAGTGAGTATCAAACAGAAACTCATGGTTAATTTCACCGTGATTGCTGAGCGTCTAGTCAATCATAACGATTAACGTCCCTAAGAATCACTCATTTATAGTTAATCCCAAAAAATAACGTCATACCAACGCAGGCTCACTATTGTCCGAGATAAATTTTGCCGTGCATTAAAGCTAAGGCTTTTTGTATCAGTGCTGTTTCATTAAGATAAATGCACACCTTGTCATTCTGAGCGTAGCGAAGAATCCAGTGACGCGGTTAGATTGCTCTGGATTCTTCGCTACGCTCAGAATGACAGAATTTGGATACTTTGTAAGTGCATTCATTGTTACTTTATTTAAAGCACTAAAAGTGAGTTTGTTTTGTTCATACTTCGTGCAACACCAATAAAATAAACCATTGAACATTTTAGTAAAACTTATCTCGGACAGCAGTGCGCCTACGAGGGAGCCAAGCCGGACTAATTAACGAGAAAAAATTCGTTAGAAACTATGCCGGGTGTGCTTTTTTGAAAGAACACGTGAATAAGCACCACCAACAAACTCGGTCACTTCAAGACCAAAACCCGCCATACTGGGGATCTTGCGTGGTTCGGCCATTAAACGCATTTTCACCACTCCCAGATCGCGTAATATCTGCGCACCAATTCCATAATCTTTAAGCGTGTGTTGATTGCTAACTGGTTGATCTGCTGATTTAATTGCATGAATAATATCCTCACTTTTCTCATCACGTCTGAGCATCACAATGACACCCGCCTCAGCCTCGCTAATCATCTGCATGGCATGCGGCAAACTCCAACTGTGGCTTGCACTGCTGGCATCTAGTAAATCAAATACGGACAAAGGTTCGTGTACGCGTACCAACACACTTTCATTCGCTGAAATAGCGCCTTTAATCAACGCCAGATGCGTCTCGTTGGCGATGGAATCATGGTATGCGATCAAATTAAATTGACCATAAGCGGTTTCAATCACTCGTTCCGCAACACGAGTGACTAAATGCTCGGTCTGGCTACGATAGTTAATCAAATCAGCAATGGTGCCGACTTTGAGCTCATGTTCTGCGGCGAACTCCAGCAAATCAGGCAAGCGTGCCATCTCGCCGTTATCCTTGAGGATTTCGCAGATGACAGAGGCCGGCTCAAGGCCAGCCAGTTTGGCAATATCACAACCGGCTTCGGTATGCCCTGCCCTCACCAGCACGCCGCCTTTTTGCGCGATCAGCGGGAACACATGACCTGGGCTGACAATATCCATCGGCCGCGCATTAACATGCACGGCAGTCTGGATGGTATGCGCCCTATCTGCAGTTGAAATACCGGTAGTGACGCCATGTGCGGCTTCGATAGAAACGGTAAAGTTGGTGCCCATCTTAGTGCCGTTGCGTGCCACCATCGGTTCCAGGTTAAGTTGCTTGCCACGATCTTCAGTCAGCGTCAGGCAGATTAAGCCACGCCCATGTTTAGCCATAAAGTTGATATCTGCCGCAGTGACAAATTCTGCCGCCATGACCAAGTCACCTTCATTCTCCCGGTCTTCGTCGTCCAGCAACACCACCATTCGACCCTGCCGCAACTCGTCGATGATCTCGATCATCGGGCTAATCGATACTGGCACTACTGTTGCAAGCGACTCTGACTGCTCTAAAAATTCAAAATTGACTAGACCGTTCATGATTTACTCGCTAGAGAGATTATTACTTGAAATACAGGCATAGGCAGAATGGTTGTGAATGGATTCAAAGTTTTCACATTCCACTATGAAGTTTTTGATACGCGGTTCTTTATTAAATGCGGTCGCAATGTCTCGCACCATGTCTTCAACAAACTTGGGATTATCGTAAGCGCGTTCTGTCACATACTTTTCATCAGGCCGCTTGAGCAGCCCATACAGTTCTGATGATGCTTGCGCTTCCACCATCGCAATCATGTCTTCTATCCACATGAATTCATTAAGGCCAATAGTCACCGTGACATGAGAGCGCTGATTATGCGCACCATAAGCAGAAATTTTCTTTGAACAGGGGCATAGGCTTGTCACCGGAATAAGCACTTTTACTTGAATGTCATGTTGGCCGTTTTTCACTTCGCCAATAAAAGTCACCTCGTAATCGAGCAGGCTTTTTACACCGGATACTGGTGCCGATTTATTCACAAAATAGGGGAAAGTCATTTCTATATGACCAGTTTCAGCCTCAAGACGATAAGCCATTTCATTCAAGATCACTTGAAAGCTCTCAACTGAAATTTCACGCTCGTTAGCATTAAGAATCTCTACAAACCGCGACATGTGCGTGCCTTTAAAGTGGTGCGGCAAATGCACATACATATT
>DIZU01000003.1:8464-15185 GCA_002429455.1 Methylotenera sp. UBA6020
CGTATCGCTTTAATGCCAACTTTATCAATGGCAAGCTGACGGACATCAGGTAAGTTCTGAACATCTTCAATCGAAAAGTCTATTGGCATATTCATCTTGATTAGTTTCCTAAAATTGTTCTGTACTTATATTAAGTGCCAGTATAAGTGCCAGAGGTAATAGTCAGCGTTTGGTCATAGTCAGAATAAGGTTTGCATCAACTTAAATCTGTATTCAAAACGACTTAAAAATATGTAGAACCGCATAAAAATAAGCACTGCTCAAAAGTAATCATTCGCAAAAAAAGAAGGAGGCATGTGCAAAGACTGTTCGCGAACGTGCAAGCCTCCTTGAAAGTTGCTACTCAACGTCAGTATCGGAGATGACAAAATCGTCTAATACAGAACGTAATACATTTTGCGTCTTACATCAAAACCGAACAATTCTCTTAAAGGATTACTCCGTTTGGATAACTATTTAGCGGTCTGATCATGCTCTTATTCTAAAAAAATCACCTGTAACTAGCCATTCCGTTTAAACAACACCATGCGATACTTGGCCCAGTAGTAGGCGTCCATTACCGAAAAAGCATAAATAAAGATGCCACCGGCCAGATGTCCGATTAAAGAAACATTTGGTGCCGCCATCTGGTAAGTGACCATGCCTAAAATAAACATGAAACACACCATTAACAAGCCTCGTAATGGCGAGTTATTAATACCTTGCCCGAAGCCTGGCAGCACTATCGCGATAGCCAGCACGAGATAAGGGGATAAAGGCGGCTTGGTATTGCCAACGTGAGATGATGCTTGCGTCATGATGCAACAACCCTTTCTAATCCTGTACGGATTTCAATTGCAGATTCAAGAATACGTTTTACTTCCATGCTATTAATCAGCGTGCCGTCAAATTTCGCATTGCGCATAAGCAGGTATTCACCGCGCTCTGCTTGCCTAAGCAAATAAGTAATGCCAAGCAGTGCAGGCATCACCAGCAGCTCTTTAATCTTTTCATTGCCAAACAAATTAGGGACAAAATTATTTAGCACGGCTATCGAAGCCACGCTATGCTTATATTTAATAAGTGCATGCTGCGGCCAGTCAGGCGGGCTTGTCAGCGTGCCATCCCAGTCCCAGGATGGGCTGTAAAACTCAGTGTTTTGCGGTCGGACTATCATATCCAAACTGCCTTGCGTAGGCGTCTTACCAATCACCGTCAGCATTAGCCATAATGCTGGAATCTTGCGCATGGATAAGGTATCGGCTTGCAGGACAATCGCCACCTCAAAGCCGTTGTATTGTCCTTTTAATCTGGGAAACCCAAGCCCTTGCTGGCTCAAGCTGGAGTTCTTTAGCAAGCTCATACAATCATCGAATAGATGTGCGCGATCATGCTTGGTTTTATTGTAGTCTCGTTGATGGCGCCAATAGAGAAATACTCCCATGGCAACAATGACTATAAGCAGTAAAATTTTAGACATATAAAGTTGAGCGTTAAGTGCGGACAGGTATTAAGCCTGTCCGCATCTTGCGCTATCTCACTACCGTGACAGGGCAATGCGCTTTGACGATCACATTCTGCGCGATGGAACCCAGCAACAACCTTGCAACCCCGGTTCTACCTACAGAACCGGTGATGATATGGTCGTATCTGTGACTCTCGGCGTATTCAATGATGGAAGCCGCGATGTTCTGCCCACCAACTGCAATACAGGCAACATCAACCAAGCCAGCTTTTTTGGCCTTATTAACTGCCGTTTTCAGTTCACTTTGCAACTGGGCGTCGGCAGCATCCAGCAGCGTAGAATCCCAGAAGTGGTTATGGGAAGCTGATTCCCCGGTCACCAGCGTGACTGTGACAAAAGACAGGTGTGAGTCTGTTTTCTTCGCCAGTTCAATGGCGAAATCTATCGCTTTATCCGCACTGTGCGACCCATCGGTTGCACATAGAAGTTTATTTTTCATTTCATGTTCCTTAATTAATGAGGCTACCTGAATGTCGCCGTCTAGTAACCTTCAGGACGTGGCCACGGCATGGTGAACTGATCTGCACGTTTCACGAATTTATAACGCCTTACCGTAAACCAGATTGATGCCAAGATATAAAACGCCATGATCGAGAGCAATGAAGAACCATAGCCAAGAAAGGTAGCGAAATAAGTCGCAGTACAAAGAATCAACAGGGTAATTGCCGGCAATGGATGAAACGGATGAATATAGCCGCGATGGATGCTGCCTAATGGCCACATTTTTCTAAACTTAACCATATTGAACGACATGAAGGTATAGCCAAGCAAGCCTGACAGGATAGAGAACGTGATGACCTGATCGAGCAATCCAGTAAATGCAAACGCCACGGCAATCGGCACTAGAAAAATAATAGAGCGATACGGCGTACGATAACGTGGATGAATTGCACCAAAAAACACTGGCATATAACGATCACGACTCAGTGAAAACCAAGCGCGTGATGCATCATTGATACAACCATTAGCAGAGGCAATAGCAGCAAAGGCAGTGGCTATAAACAACAGAATCTGCAACCTGGTGTTACCCACCAATGACGCTGCATCATATAAAGGTGTAACCGCCTGACCCAGATATTGCCATGGCATTAAACCAGCACAGATATACCAAGTAAGCGAAGCCGCCACTAGCAAGGTAATCATGCCACCCATCGTGCCGAGTGGAATTGACCGTCCGGCTGACCGCACCTCTTCTGCCGCTTGGCAAGTACCTTCAATACCCAGGTAATACCACATCCCAAACTGCAAGGATGCCACTACACCAATCCAACCGTACGGCAGATTAGTTAATAGCGCCTTATGCTGCAAAACAGCGCCTTGATTCATAGGATCTACTGCAAGAAATAGCACCAAAATAGCGGAAAAGGCGACGAGTGTAATGACAAAATTAAGCGTCAATGTCGCAAATACCCCACGGTAATTGAGCCACGCGAGGAACGCGATGGTCAATACCACAAAGGGTTTGGTATCTAGCCCCACATGCCCTAATGCTTCCGCGCCAGCTTTCATCAGATCACCCACCACCAGCGCATCGGCCGCGCTCAGCATAGTGTAGGCCATCACCAGATATAAACCGACATTAAATGCCATGAGTGGCCCGATAATATGCTTAGCCTGCGTATATTGCCCGCCTGCCGCGGCAACTGTAGAGGTCACCTCGGAATCGATCATGGCGACACAGGTATATAGCAAACCGATCACCCAACACGCGATAAGTGAACCATATGCCCCGCCTTTAGCCACGGAGAAGTTCCAGCCCATAAATTCACCAACTAGAACAATGCCAACGCCCAACGCCCATATATGAAATGGGTTAAGTACTTTCAGCATAGAAATCCGCTGAGGTTTTGCTTCTGTTGCGATAGTAGTACTCATTGATATTTCTCCCTTATGTATGAAGTATTAAATTTGCTAACTACTCTTCGCCTTCGCGAGAACTCATCAGAAACTCTTCATCATATTGTTTAGATACACTCACAGCGTCGACCACAATCCATAACAGCAGAATTGCCGAAACCGCCCAGGCCAAATAAGATATAACGTCATAAAAATCCATAATTACTCCTAACAGCATGTGTTAAATCACATGCGCTGATTAATTTACTTATCGCCAAACTTCTCTGCGATGACTTGTCTATATTCTTTGTCTGACACTTTGAGCATAAAGACAAAATAGCCAACAATCACAAGAATCGTAATGCCTAGCCATAATGGATCTATCGTGTAATCAAACTTGGTATTGATGAGCGCTGCAGTTTTTTCCGGGTCATAGCCCAACTTAATCCATTGCGCTTGTTCTATCGCTGACAAATGGAGTGATTCCCAGGTAGCTTTTGCCGCATTACCAGCAGTCGCTACAACGTCTGCCGACTTCATCAATAGCGGAATCAGCAAGCTTGCGAACACTAAAGCCAAAATAAAAATACTATCAAAAACCTGGCCATACCAGCTTTGCTTGGGTGGAACGTAATTTTTTTTCATGATTAATTTCCTTTATTTCCGTTAGCGAGTGCTGAATTTAAGTTAGCTGATTTTAAATTGGCGAGTTTTACTGCTTTGTTTTCGTCAAGATGTTTAATATCAAGGCCATAGATGTGCTGCTTGTCTTCTGCAAAATGCTTAGTCATGGCAAATACAGAGGCAGTGTTGAATGTCAGCAGCATGCCACTGGCGATATACATGACAAGTCGAATATTGCTATCTTCAACAATGCTGAGAATGCTGACTAGTACAAACAATATGCTTGCCCATAAAAGGATGACATCAACATAAGCCATGCAACAATCTTGCAAGAACATACGTTGAATTCTTGAGGGTAAATCCTGTTTCATTTTCTTCTCCGATGCTGATTGATTACTTAGAAGTAACTCTATAAATTTTTTTAATCAGTTAAAACAGGAGCGACGTAGTCAGTCAAATGGGGGGCATAACAGGTAATGACAAGGAAGGGAAATGTGAGAGCGTATTGAAAAAGCAGATGAACAACCAAATGAAAAACGCAGCGCTATAGAAAGGCCGCACAAATAAAAATAGAGGGTATGCGCATTGAATATGAATAGTTTTTTTACCCTATTCCGGTAGTTGGAGGTCGAACCCGCCTTCAAGTAAGAAAAACTATTCATTACGCATACCCTCATAAAACCCGACATAAAATGCCGGGTGGGGGGGTGAAAATGTAAAAGCTTAAATTAGAATTTTGTAACTCCTGGAATCCAGCTAGTACCAGCAAGCGGCACTTGTGCCATTGCCGCAGCTTCTATCGTCAGTGCGACTAGATCTTCCGGCTCAAGATTATGCAAATGTGATTTACCGCAGGCACGTGCAACCACTTGAGCTTCCATAGTCATTACCGCAATATAGTTAGCTAAACGATGACCCGCTTTAATAGGATCTAGCCGTTTCATGAGTTCAGGGTCTTGCGTGGTGATACCGGCAGGATCTTTACCTTCATGCCAATCATCATAAGCACCGGCTGTTGTACCTAGCTTTTGGTATTCTTCTTCCAGGTGTGGATCATTGTCACCGAGTGCGATTAACGCAGCGGTACCGATCGCCACAGCATCAGCGCCTAAAGCCATGGCTTTAGCTACATCTGCACCATTACGAATACCGCCAGAAACAATCAGCTGAACACTGTTTTTGCCATTACGATATACGCCTAAATCTTGCAACGCTTTTACTGCCGGGCGAATAGCTGAAAGAATTGGCAAACCAACATGCTCAATAAACACTTCTTGCGTTGCTGCAGTACCGCCTTGCATACCATCTAGCACCACAACGTCAGCACCGGCTTTTACCGCAAGCGCCACATCAAAATAAGGACGAGTCGCGCCGATCTTCACGTAAATTGGTTTTTCCCAATCGGTGATTTCACGGATTTCGGCAATCTTGATTTCAAGATCGTCCGGGCCAGTCCAGTCAGGATGACGGCAAGATGAACGTTGATCGATACCTTCAGGTAAACAACGCATTTTCGCTACGCGTTTGGTGATTTTTTGACCTAGCAACATACCACCGCCGCCTGGTTTTGCACCTTGGCCAACCACTAACTCAATAGCATCAGCCCTGCGCAAGTCATCAGGGTTCATGCCGTAACGTGATGGCAGATACTGATACACTAAAGTGGTTGAATGGCCACGCTCTTCTACCGTCATACCACCATCACCAGTAGTCGTACTGGTACCAGCGGCAGTGGCGCCACGGCCTAATGATTCTTTAGCCGGACCTGATAATGAGCCAAAACTCATACCAGCGATGGTGACTGGTGTTTTCAAGTGGATAGGTTTTTTGGCAAACCGTGCACCCAACACCACATCGGTACCGCATTTTTCACGGTAGCCTTCTAATGGATAACGGCTGACTGATGCACCAAGAAATAACAGGTCGTCAAAATGCGGCAACTTGCGTTTAGAACCTGCACCACGGATATCATAAATACCAGTCGCAGCTGCACGCCTGATTTCTGAATTGGTGTACTCATCAAACGTAGCCGAATAACGCGGTGTGGTTTGCGGTGTTTTATGTACTATTGTCTCTTTTGATGCGTCGTTACTTGTAGTATCGTCCATTTTAGTATGCTCCTGCGTTATCGACATGGAAGTGGTAAAGGGTACGAGCAGAACCGTATTGCTTAAAGCTATCTGGACTCACATCGGCATGGCCTGATTTTTTCAGCAAGTCAGCCAGAATTTGTCTGTCTTCAGCATTCATTGTTTTTTCTTCACAATCAGCACCAAGACTCTTTACTTTACCGCGCACAAAAACCTTGGCTTCATAGATTGAGTCACCAAGACCTTCACCGGCGTCACCCAAAATTACAAAATTACCAGCTTGTGCCATAAAAGCTGAAAAACTGCCCACTGAACCACCAACCACAATATCAGCACCTTTTAAGGCAATAGCACAGCGTAAACCGGCATCGCCATCAATGACCAGTAAGCCGCCGTTTGCCGTTGCACCGGCAGCATTCGATGCAAAGCCTTTAACATGCACATGGCCAGACATCATGTTTTCTGCAACACCACTACCAGCACTGCCCTCAATAGTCACTTTCGCTATTTGGTTCATACCCGCCGCGTAATAACCGGCATGACCTTTAATAATCACTTCAACATCAGCTTTCAGGCCAACAGCAATGTTATGAGCGCCATTGGGATTTTCGATGACAATCGCTTTTCCATCTAGACCGCTTGCATCACCGTGAAGGAATTGATTCAC
>DIZU01000003.1:15348-16147 GCA_002429455.1 Methylotenera sp. UBA6020
ATATCTGGCAAATGAGCCAATGAGCGGAACTCTGATGCAATCGCAACATAGTCATCATGCTCAGCAATAATCGCTGGTTTACAACCATACGGATCGCGTACCAAAGCTAGCTGATTACTCGTACCCATGAGCAATGTGTAAAAGCCATCAAGCTCTTCAAAACCATGGTTCAGTGCAGTTTCAAGATCATCACCTTCACGCATACGCCATTGCAGAAAACGGCAAGCGGCTTCGGTATCGTTATCAGTTTCAAACTCAATGCCTTCATACTGCAATTTACGGCGCAGGCTGTTAGCGTTAGACAAAGAACCGTTATGCACCAAGCACCAGTCTTCACCTGCGGTGAATGGGTGCGCATGCGCTGGCGTAATGGCTGATTCTGTCGCCATGCGGGTATGTCCAACAAGATGCGTGCCTTTAAAGTTTTTGAAATCGTAACGTTCAGCAACTTGGGCTGGTGTGCCAACATCTTTATAGATATCCATCAACTGACCTACTGATAGCAGATGCAATTGCGGGTAATGTTCTTTCAACCAAATTTTTACCGTTGCTGGCTCTAAGGTCGTTGTCATCACAGCATGATTTGCTTTTGGCTCAATACTTGCCTTGATGCTTAAATGCTTTTCAAAGTCGTGACCTAATTTGGTCCAGTTAAAATCAGAAACACCTGCATAAAGACTGAATTTTCTTGCATCAGCCGCTACCGGTGCACCAAACATAGCTAGCCCAGCTGAATCAGGTCCACGTTCAGTCATGCCAATTAACATTGGCAACATGAGCTCACCAATTGAGTCACGCA
>DIZU01000055.1:0-4065 GCA_002429455.1 Methylotenera sp. UBA6020
AACTTATTTCAGGACGGGTCAAGCACAATAAAAAAGCCAGTCAATTGACTGGCTTTTTTATTGTGCAACTTTAATTACATGGCTCTTAAATTATTGGTGCTTATTTATATCATACTAAATTACAACCCAATATAGCCCAATCTTACAGTGACAATACCCACTCTACGATTGTTTTAATATCAGCATCTTTAACTTGTGGACTATTTGCCGGCATCGGCATAGGACCCCAAACACCGCTACCACCAGCTTTAACTTTAGCAACCAAACGTGCTTCAGCAGTTTTGTCACCTTTGTATTTTGCTGCAACATCTTTATAGGCTGGACCTAATATTTTTTTCTCTACACTGTGGCACGCTAAACAGCCACTTTTTTGTGCTAATGCTTCTGCCGCTTTTGCGTCAACTGCATTTGCTTGAGCTGCAACTAACATAGAACCAGCAGCAGCGATTGCTAACAATAATGCTTTCATGCTATCTCCTTGAATTTACGCTTAATAATTATAGTTTGCATTTTTTTGCAACGAGGTATGATACCTACAATTACAATTTTAACAAGTAACTTGGAGCAAATACTTTAATCGCCACTAGAAAATTAAATTTGACTGAACAAGCTTGGTAAATCATCAATACTTTGAGTACACACAACGCCCTTACACATCCATGCGTTGACATCCTTAGGCAAATTTCTTTGCAAGGTGGGCGGAAGTACTTTCACAGCCTCGTCTAAATACAAAAATACATGATGCGGATAGTAATGTTGGTTCAGTTCACGGCGCCAACCATCTAGCTTTGCTGCCTCTCCGCGCAAAATTACCAATATAGGTGGCGTTAGATATTCATGCAAGGCATGACTCAAACTTGCACAGCCAGCGGGATTGCGTTTAATGACCGTATCAAATGCTTGTAAAGTGCGTTCAGCACTTTGTAAATAGCGAGGCTCACCCAACAAATGCCCAAAGCGTTGTAGCGCAACTGCCGCGATGCCATTACCGTTTGGCGTTGCATTGTCATAACCTTGCTTAGCCCGATGAATCAATTGCTCATGATGATGTGCCGTAAAATAAAAACCACCGTCTTCGGCCTCAAAGTTTTCCAGTAAAGCCTCGGCAATCTCTTCGGCAAATTGCATGTCGACGCTTCTGTAATCGGCCTGCATCAACTCAAGCAAGGCGTCTAATAAAAAGGCATGATCATCTAAATAGGCGTTGAGATGTACTTTGTCATCTTTAGCGGTGGCCAGTAACTGGTACGCTCCGGCGGAGTTCTTCACCCATAAATGTTCCCGGATAAAGTCTACGGCATTTTGCGCTAACAGCACCCAATCGGCGCGATTGAACACGTAGCCTGCCCGTGCTAGGCCTTTGATGGCTAACGCATTCCACGAAGTGAGTATTTTGTCATCCAGCCCCGGGCGCACACGCTGCTCTCGTGCTGCGAATAGTTTAGCTTTAGCCGACTGCAATAAGGCTCTATCTTGTTCATCCGGCATCACTGCCATGTAGGCATGCCAGGCTTGACCTTCAAAGTTTGCGGCGCGATCAAAACCAAAACAGCGGCTGGCCACTACAAACTCTGCTGGTGTAAGTAGTGCTTTTACCTCTTTAGCCTGCCATACGTAAAAGGCGCCCTCCTCACTATGCCCATGCGCATCTAATGAATCTGCATCCAGTGATGAATAAATGGCACCTTTTGGCGACAGCATCTCGCGCTGCAACCAGTTAATAGTTTCTTCAATAACTTGTGCGTAGATTTCCCTGTCTTTAGGATTTTTGCTGATTTGCCAGCCATCGGCATATAAAAACAGTAGCTGGCCATTGTCGTACAGCATTTTTTCAAAATGCGGGATATTCCAGCGTTCATCTACCGAGTAACGACAAAACCCGCCGCCGATTTGGTCGTAAATGCCGCCGGCCGCCATGGCCGAGAGCATTTGCAATGCCATGGCTTCAGCTTGGCTGTTGCCCGCTTTGGCTTGATGCAATAGCAGAGTAATATCAGCCGGATTAGGAAATTTAGGTGCAGAACCAAAGCCGCCATGCTCAAAGTCAAAGCTGTCGCGTAGCTGCTCAAAACCAAGTTTAATCGTACTTTCATTCGCAGTGACCACACTGTTGGCCACCGGAATGGTCCTCGCCAAGGCATCCGCTAATTGCATATTCTGCGTGGCAACATCCGCTTTGCGCTCATGATAATAAGCCGCTACGCGCGGGATTAAATCCGCAAAGCCCGGCAACTGATAACGCGCGGTTTTCGGAAAATAGGTACCCGTGAAATATGGCTCCTGATTCGGCGTTAAAAACACCGTGAGTGGCCAGCCACCGCTTTTATTCGATAGCATGCTGTGTGCAGTTTGGTAAATCTGGTCAATATCCGGCCGTTCTTCACGATCCACTTTAATATTGATAAAGTGCGCATTCATGACTGCGGCCACTTCCGCATCTTCAAACGACTCATGCGCCATGACATGGCACCAATGACAAGCCGAGTAACCGATTGACAGTAATATCGGTTTGTTTTGTTCTTTGGCTAAAGTAAGTGCTTGCTCACCCCAAGGATACCATTCAACCGGGTTCTGCGAATGTTGTAACAGGTAGGGACTGGTTTCACCTGCTAACTTATTTGGAGCTAATTTATTGGACACGATTAGACGTCGGTAACGACATATTCAACCGCTAAAACATGAGTATAACCAGGGTTAATCATCACCAGGTTTTCCATGGCATTCGCAGTTTCTACACAAATCATGTTGCGCCAACTTTCATCTCTAGGCATATCAGCCATTTGGTGCGCTTTTTTCTGCCAAGGCGTCCACACCACCGTAGTGTTACTGCCTTTTTTATTAATGGTAATATTACGGCGTAAAACTGTATCGTGAATGGTTACGGGGGCATTTGTGCTGACGTAAACACGGTCAAATTCCTGGTTAAACTGGATCGCGCCTTCTTGCTTATCACGCCAATATTCTAATAACTTATCCGCATACTCTGTGTCTTCAAGTCCTGAAATACTGACTTTTTCAACATCGCCAATATTAAAGTAAGTGTGAAACGCTTCGCCCATAAAGAACGGTTGAGAAGCTCGGTTAGTGGTAGCGAGCTTGATCGACAGCGTTGCGCCGATTTCAATGGTAAGCACCAAGGTATAAGGGTAAGAAAGCTGGCGTTGTGCATTTTCAGTATGGCCCATCTGCAAAATCACGCGCGTGTAACCATTCGGCATTTGACCAACGTCGACCACTGTAAATGGCGTCACACGGGCGAAGCCGTGCATGCATAGCGAGCTATCGGTTGGGTGTGCGCCAAACCATGGCCAGCACAGTGGAATGCCGCCGCGTATTGAACGACCGGTTTCATAACGGGATTGATCAGAAAGCCATAATACCGGCGCATTGGTGTGTTTTGGTTGCCAGTGCATGATATGTCCGCCTTGCAAGGCAATCTTAGCCGTGGCATAGCGGTTTTCAATTTCAATATAATCTAAGCCATTTGCATCTTTAATAAAGCGTACATCGTCTAATGACTCGGCATCGACTTGCTCGGCATTTACTGGCTTGGGGATTTTTAATGCATTGGTTGGTGTCATTTGGATTTGCTTTGATCTTAGTTTGCTTTACTGGCGCTAACTTACGAGTTAATTATTTTTCAATTTGTGACACATCACGTACCGCGCCACGCGCAGCGCTGGTGCTCATGGCCGCATAAGCACGCAAGGCAGGGGAAACCGCACGCACACGACCTACTGGCTTCCAAGCCTCTTTGCCTTTGGCATCCATTTTTGCACGGCGATGCGCCATTTCTTCATCGCCAATTGCCAAGTGAATAGTACGGTTTGGAATATCAATTTCAATGGTGTCATTCTCTTCTACCAGGCCAATCGCGCCGCCTTCAGCCGCTTCAGGCGAGGCATGGCCAATACTCAAGCCAGAGGTACCACCGGAGAAACGACCATCCGTCAGCAAGGCACAGGCTTTGCCTAGGTCTTTAGATTTCAAGTAAGAAGTCGGATACAGCATTTCTTGCATACCGGGGCCTCCACGCGGGCCTTCATAGCGAATCACCACTACATC
>DIZU01000055.1:4309-7014 GCA_002429455.1 Methylotenera sp. UBA6020
CGACCAGTAAATTTCAAGATACTGTCATCTACACCGGCCGTTTTAACAATACAGCCATCTAATGCGATATTGCCGTACAGCACCGCCAAGCCACCATCTTGTGAATAAGCATGCGCTTTATCACGGATACAACCCTCTGAACGGTCATCGTCTAAAGTTGGATAAAGCATACTTTGACTAAAAGCAATCGTAGTAGAAATACCACCCGGCGCTGCACGGTAGAATTTCTTGACCTCTTCATCATTGGTAACTTTGATGTCCCATTTATCTAAAGCATCACCCATTGTAGGACTATGAACGGTTGGGGTATCTCTATGGATGACACCGGCACGATCTAATTCGCCCAAAATTCCCATCACGCCACCGGCACGATGTACATCTTCCATGTGATATTTAGCCGTTGCTGGTGCAACTTTACTCAAGCACGGCACTTTGCGTGAAATACGGTCGATATCACCCATGGTGAAATCCAAACCCGCTTCATGCGCGGCGGCTAATAAATGTAATACGGTATTGGTTGAGCCGCCCATAGAAACATCCAAACTCATAGCATTTTCAAACGCTTTCATATTGGCAATGCTGCGTGGCAATACTGAATAATCGTCTTGCTCATAGTGGCGTTTTGCCAGTTCTACAATCAATCGCCCGGCTTTGAGAAACAACTCTTTACGTGCGCCATGCGTTGCCAAGGTAGAACCGTTACCCGGCAAGCTTAGACCCAGCGCCTCGGTTAAACAGTTCATCGAATTTGCGGTAAACATACCGGAACACGAACCGCAAGTCGGGCAAGCAGAGCGCTCAATGGCATCCGCTTCAGCATCCGAAACTTTGCTATCTGCCGCCGCTACCATCGCATCGACTAAATCGAGCTTGTGTGTGGTGCCGCCCCAGTTCACTTTGCCGGCTTCCATTGGGCCGCCAGACACAAACACTACCGGAATATTCAAGCGCAGCGCTGCCATCAGCATGCCCGGCGTGATTTTGTCGCAATTTGAAATGCACACCAAGGCATCCGCACAGTGCGCATTCACCATATATTCCACGCTATCGGCAATTAGATCACGTGAAGGCAAGCTATACAGCATGCCGCCATGGCCCATCGCAATGCCATCATCTACGGCAATGGTGTTGAACTCTTTTGCCACGCCACCGGCGCGCTCAATTTCACGGGCAACCAGTTGGCCGAGATCTTTTAAATGAACATGACCTGGCACAAACTGCGTAAAAGAATTAGAAATAGCGATGATAGGCTTATCAAAGTCGCCATCTTTCATACCGGTTGCGCGCCATAATGCGCGGGCGCCAGCCATGTTGCGACCGTGAGTAGTAGTTCGTGAGCGATATTCAGGCATGGGTGAAATCCGTAAGTAATTAATAGTGCAATATAAAAGGTGTAATTTTAGACTAGCTAGCCTCAACTAGCCAAAGAAATATGATGTTACAAGATGGTATTGCTATAATTTAACCAGTCTTTATACATAACAATACCTATTTTTCAATGCCTATTTTTATAGTGATGTAAGTACTTGATTCTTTATCGCAACATTTGGCCCTTCGACAAGCTCAGGGAACGTCCTTAAAACCATACATGCCGAGCGCTCCCTGAGCCTGTCGAAGGGAGCTCTTACAATACATCCAACGGACTATTAACCCCACGCCCACCCTTGTTCAACACATGCGTGTAAATCATAGTAGTTGCTACGTCAGAATGCCCCAACAACTCCTGCACGGTACGGATATCGTAACCACCTTCAAGCAGATGCGTTGCAAAACTATGGCGAAAGGTGTGTGGCGTAGCAAGTTTAGTTAACCCCGCCAATTTAACCGCCTTTTTCACTGCACGCTGCACCGTTTTTTCATCTGCATGATGTCTACGGATGATTGGTGAGCCTGATTCTATAGACCTAGGGTCAATCGACAACTTCACCGATGGAAACACATACTGCCAAACCCAATCTTTACCTGCACCGGAGTATTTTTTATCCAACGCCATGGGCATAAATACCGCACCAAACCCTGCGCTTAAATCTTGCCGATGCAACGACTGCACCTTAATTAAGTGGCTTTTAAGCGGCTCCACTAGCGACATTGGTAACATCGTCACCCTATCTTTAAAACCTTTGCCCTCGCGCACCAAAATTTCGCGCCTTGCAAAATCAACATCTTTCACCCGTAAACGCAAAGTTTCCATAATGCGCAAGCCACTGCCATATAACAAACTCGCAATCAGCCACATGGTGCCATCTAAACGGCTTAACACCGCTTGCACTTCAGCCTGCGTGAGCACTACCGGCAAGCGTTTAGGCGCTTTAGCTTGGGTCACATTGTCTAGCCACGGCAACTCAACAGCTAAAACCTCTTTGTACAAATACAGCAACGCGCTTTTAGCTTGGTTTTGTGTACTGGCAGAAACATTACGCTCCACCGCCAAGTGCGTTAAAAACGCCTCAACCTCTACAGCACCCATCTCTTTAGGATGCCGCTTGCCATGATGCCAAATATAACGTTTAATCCAATCTACATAGCTTTTTTCGGTACGCAAGCTGTAATGTTTAACGCGCATTTTTGCCACAACTTGCTCTAGTAGCTTAGGCGGTTGAGATTGAGTAGGTGTATTAAGCATATTAAATTATCACTATCTAGGTGTAATAAAACTTATTTACATATTGATTTCATTAAGATTATGCACTTTACTTATATATTAA
>DIZU01000088.1:0-3121 GCA_002429455.1 Methylotenera sp. UBA6020
TACCACTACAGCAGGCCGGTGGCGGGCAACAGAAGCCCGCAGGGGCCCTGGTATAGGACGGAGCCTGCGGTGCGCTAAGCTGTGGGGTTGGGCATCCAGTCAATAAATCTAGCTAAGTGTTAGCGAGTTTTTCTAATGCGCTACGATTAATAATTTCAACTTGACCTCGACCTAGAGACACTGAGCCCTTTAGTTCAAGACGTTTTAATTGGCGGCTTACAACTTCACGTGCCGTACCTAGCTCATCGGCTATTTGTTGATGCGTGCGAGATATTTGTGTCGAGTTTGCATCTAATAACACTTTTGCAAGGCGTGCATCCAAGCTGTGAAAAGCTACTTCATCTAATAACACAATGAGGTCGCTGATCAATGCACCGTAATTGGTCATTACAAATTTACGAAATATACTTGAGTCTAGCATTAACTGGTTAAATGCAGCCGCAGGAATCAACGCGTCACGAATAGGCTCTTCTACGATAGTGGAAGCCGGATAGTCACTGTTGCCTAAGAGGCAGGTAGTGGTAATCACGCAAGTCTCCCCCGCTGCAACTCGATAAAGTAGTATTTCACGGCCACTACTAGACATTTTGTATACGCGAGATCTACCAGCAAGACGCATCACATAGGCTCCGCATGGGGTGCCTTCGCGATAGCCGATAGTTCCTATTGGGGCCTCCACAATGCGTACATATTTGGCTAATAAATCATTCGCATGTTGATCTAAACCATTTAGTTCTGGGAATTGATTTAGCCAAGCAAGACTACTACTTGTGTTTTGCATTGTGTCTCCCTAAGACATAAACTTTAGTTATTTTTGTAATAAACTTTTTAGCATTTCCAAGCCAAACCCAACACCAAAGCCATTGGTATCACTTTGTACCGCACCTAAACCGTCTTTACGATTGGCTGAAGATAAATCGGTATGCAACCAAGCCACATCGTTTTCAATAAATTTACCTAAAAAACGTGCAGCTAGAATATGGTCACCCCCGCCTTCAAGTGTACATTGCTTGATATCAGCGATGTCACTATCTAACTCCGTATCAAAGTCGTCATCGTACGGAAAAGCCACAATCCGTTCACCAGCCGCAGCTCCGGCGTCTACTGCCTTGCAAGCGAGTTCTGGACGGTTAGCAATAATGCCGCTGATGCGGTTGCTTACGGCTTCAATCATGCTGCCTGTGAGGGTTGCATAATCTAAAATTACATCAGGTTTCTCGCGGCTTGCAAGCGTTAAGGTATCCGCTAGCACCATTCGACCTTCTGCGTCGGTATGTACGATTTCAATGGTCATGCCATTAAGCGCTGTGACTACATCATTTTGTTTATAAGCCAACGGCCCTATATGATTTTGTGCGATGGCTAACCAGCAATCAAGCTTAATTGGCAATTGCAGTTGCGTAGCCGTTAACAGAATACCCAAGGCCACTGCTGAGCCATTCATATCCTCATGCATGCCTTGCATGTATTTAGCTGGTTTTAAATTATGACCACCTGTATCAAAACAGATGCCTTTGCCTACCAGGGCAATATGTTTTTCTGCATTCTTTGGTGTGTAACTTAGATGCACAATTGCAGCATCTAGTGGATCTGAACCTTGCCCTACCGCGACAAATGCGCCTGCGCCCATTCGAGTGAGTGTCGGCATGTCAAATTCTTCGTGCTTCCAACCATGCTGTTTTGCCAGGTCTTTAACCTTGTTGCGATAAATAGTCGGCGTTAATTCATTGGGCGGTGTAATGGTTAACTGGCGACAAAGTGTATTGCCTGCAACCCGCGCATTTACATCACTATAATCGTGGTCTGCTTGATAACCATGAATGCTAATACTTTTCAATGCGGTAGTTTTTTTATCTTTTTTATGAGTTGGCAACTCGGCCGCATTCACCATAGCTACGTAATAGGCTGCGCAAGCATGAGCTTTACACGTGGCATCGTCGCCAAACACGCATATCGCCAAGCTATCTGGCTGCTCATCCAGCAAGGGCTTTACGGCTTTTCGTAGCAGCGTGTGACATTGGAATGTGTTGAGTTTTTCATTCAAAACTACAAAACTTGCAACACCGCCATCAGGTAAATCTATTGTCACTGGGGACTTGCTTAAATCGGCATATTTACTTTTAGTACGTTTGAGCTTCATTTGCAAAACTTCGCCAAAAGGCAGGTTTTCTTCTTCTTTTTCAGAGAGTGCAAAAAGTACATGTTTTGCTGAAGTTAACAGATTTTCACTGACAATAGCTGCATTTTGTACTAATTTTATTGACATTATTTATCCTTGAAGTCTTATATAAAATGCATTGATTATGCATGGAATATAAGTATTAAGCCCTTAAAAGTCGTTAGTAAACTTGACCAAAACCCCTAAAAAAGCCACACTACGGTTTTATGAAATTTAATATACGCCGCACTGAAGTGCGTTGTATTTCAGACACGCTATATTTGCTTTGATTACTTATTATACCCATTGCGACTTAATAAGTTTTGCCAATATAGCTACACGGAGCCCCAACTGAATGTCTTTAATTCCAGATATTGATAGTCAAGAAACCCAAGAGTGGCTTGACGCACTCACCGCAGTGATTGAAAACGAAGGCACTGAACGTGCACACTTTTTACTTGAGGCAATGATAGATAAGGCACGTCGCTCAGGTAGCAATCTACCTTATAACGCCACTACCGCTTATGTAAATACGATCCCTACCCATTTGCAGCAGCGTTTGCCAGGTAATCCCGAGATGGAGCGGCGTATTCGTGCCTTAGTGCGTTGGAATGCGATTATGACCGTGCTACGCGCCAACGAAAAATCGCCTGGTGTGGGTGGGCATATTGCCAGCTTTCAATCAGCAGCTACCTTGTATGACACTGCTTTTAATTACTTTTTCCGTGCGGCTAATGAAAACTTCGGCGGCGATTGCGTGTACTTTCAAGGCCATTCTTCCCCTGGTGTGTACGCCCGTGCGTTTTTAGAAGGACGAATTACTGAAGAGCAACTAGATAATTTCCGCCAAGAAACTGGCGGAAATGGCTTATCCAGCTATCCACACCCATGGTTGATGCCAGATTTCTGGCAATTCCCAACGGTGTCGATGGGCTTGGGACCCATTACAGGTATTTATCAAGC
>DIZU01000088.1:3215-3934 GCA_002429455.1 Methylotenera sp. UBA6020
TGTGGTGATGGCGAGATGGATGAACCTGAGTCATTGGGCGCGATTTCATTAGCAAGCCGTGAAAAATTGGATAACCTGATTTTTGTCATCAACTGTAATCTTCAGCGCTTAGACGGCCCGGTGCGTGGCAACGGCAAAATCATTCAAGAGTTGGAATCTGATTTCCGTGGTTCTGGCTGGAATGTGTTGAAAGTGATTTGGGGCTCTTACTGGGATCCATTGCTGGCGATGGACAAAGATGGTTTGCTGAAAAAACGTATGGAAGAATGCGTAGATGGCGAGTACCAAAACTTTAAAGCTAAAGGCGGCGCTTATACCCGTGAACACTTCTTTGGTAAATATCCTGAGTTAAAAGAGATGGTTGCCGCGATGAGTGACCAAGATATTTGGCGCTTAAACCGTGGCGGTCACGATCCGCATAAAGTCTATGCGGCTTACCATTCAGCGGTGAACCATAAAGGTCAACCAACAGTAATTTTAGCCAAAACCGTCAAAGGTTACGGCATGGGCGAAGCGGGCGAAGGTCAAAATACCACGCATCAGCAAAAAAGTATGGATTTAACGTCACTCAAAGCGTTTAGGGATCGCTTTGACTTGCCGATTACTGACGAGCAAGTGGAAAGCTTGTCATTCTACAAACCTGCGGCAGACTCACCTGAAATGACATACATGGCAGAACGCCGTGCGGCGATGGGCGGCTCAGTGCCAGCGCGCCGTCG
>DIZU01000227.1 GCA_002429455.1 Methylotenera sp. UBA6020
ATTTCCAAGATAAATACTATTTTAATCATTTCAGTTTTTTCTTTGCACAATGAAAAATCCCAGTAAATTTTACTGGGATTAAGTTTAGTCGGCATTATTACATTTCTAAGGAAGATTAAATAAAAACGGCATACAAAGATGCCGTTTTTAGTTTCGTACTAAAAAGAACTACATTTTAGAATCTCCAAGTTACGTCAGCTTGAAGTAAGTTATAAGTTTTTGTATCAATATTGCTTGTATCTACAGAATAACCAGTCCCAATATTGTCGTTAATACGTGTGCCATGTGCACCAATCAAGGTGACGAAAGCATTATCAGCAAGCATGTAGTCTCCACGAGCAGCAACACCTTGCATGTTCACTTGTGCATTCATGATATCGGAGTCAATTAAGTTTGCATCTAATGCAAAAGCTTCAACACGTTGGTACCAAGCCCTAGCAGCCCAATCACGTTTCTTCATCGCTTTTGCACCCTTCTCCCAAGTTTTTAAATCAGGTGCTGAACCAATTGCCATACCGAGAATGAAGGCATTATCTTCACTACCGTATTTAGCTAAGTTGACATCTCCTGTATTTTTCGCTCGGGCATCAGCATCAAAATTGTGCGCATACTCACCAAATACTTTCATACCAAGATTACCGGCCATCAAATTATATTCTGCAGGGACTTCAAGTACTTTTAAATTATTAACTCCTGTTGTACCTGGTGCACCGTATGCTAATGTTGCTCCACCAAAATTACTAGACGCAGGATTGCCAGGGTTAAATGTACCTAATGGACCGGTTGTTTTATCACCAGCATATATATAGTATGTTGCAGCAACTTTGTAAGCTGAATCATCATTAATTTGTCCATGTGCACCCACCTGGATTGGGAATATTTTAGTTGTTTGTGTATTTTTAGCAATATTGGATGTATTTTCATCATACTTAGCTTTTAGATACCACTGGCCCAAATTTGCAAAAACATCGGTATTTCCAATTTTATAGTTAATTTTCTCAGTCAAACCCTCTGGAGTAACATCACCATCCCAAACTAATGATGTTGTGTAAAGTTGGTTTTCTTGACGACCGGCTATTAAAGTAAGCCAATCCGCTGCATTCCACCCGATATAAGCTCTATCAACTAAAGCAGACCCATTTTTTGAATTTACACCGTCTGAGTTTGCCGTTGAAAATTGAGCAAAATCAACGTTTGGTGAACGACTAGAGCTATTAGAAGCAAATCTTATCTCAGTGAAAAAATCGTTATCTGAAGCTGTCTTTAAACCCAAGTGCCAAGCATATCTTCCACGACCTAGGTAATCTTTGGCATCAGCACCACTTTTACCCATACCCTTAGATTCCCGCGTTTCATAACGCACTCTCATATCACCAGTAGGAGTAATACTATTAATATAGTCGCCAAGAACAACTTTACTCTTAGCTTTTTCAACTTTTTTGTCGGCAAGGCTAATATCGTTTTCACGACCTTTCATCAACGGCATAGCTTCTTCTTCAGTCAGTACACCTTTTTGTACCAATGCTTGGACAAGATCAAATGTAGAGTCTGCCATTGCATTTACACCCAAGCCCATCATCAGCGAGCCTGCTAGCGTTGCCGCAACCAAGCTATGTAATTTGTAGTTCATCAAAATCCCCTAGTTAAATTAATTTGCATCAATGTTTTTCAACAGATGCGATTTTGTTATCTTTATGTGACATTTTGATGACAAAGAATCACTTAGTGGATGGCAAACAACATATAGTGGTATTTTTACAACAATAAAAAAGGCGCTTGATAAAAGCGCCTTTTTAAGAATGATGATTAAAATTGTTAATTATGATTCAGCACGCATATGTGGAAATAAAATCACATCACGAATACTTGCGCTATCGGTAATCATCATCACCAAACGGTCTATACCAATACCGCAGCCACCAGTTGGCGGCATGCCATATTCCAATGCGCGGATAAAATCAGCATCGTAGAACATGGCCTCAGCATCGCCTGCCTCTTTCGCTTTCATTTGCGCATAGAAGCGCGCAGCCTGGTCTTCAGCATCATTTAGCTCGCTAAAACCGTTAGCGATTTCACGCCCTGTAACAAACAGTTCAAAACGCTCTGTGATTTCTGGATTTTTATCAGATGTTCTGGCAAGTGGTGAAACCTCAACCGGGTAGTCAATAATATAGGTGGGTTCCCATAATTGGCTTTCGGCTGTTTCTTCAAACAATGCCAATTGCAATGCACCTAACCCGGCATGGTCAAATGGCTTGGTGCCATGTTTAAGTATTTCAGCACGGAGAAAGGCCGTATCATTCAGTTGCTCAAGCGTGTATTGCGGTGCATATTTTTGTATAGCACCGACAATCGTTAACCGTTGAAACGGCTTGCTCAAATCCAGCTCGCGACCTTGATATTGCAAAACTGCTGTGCCACGTGCGGCTATAGCTGCGGTACGAATACAATTTTCTGTAAAATCCATTAACCATTGGTAGTCGGTATAAGCCGCATAAAACTCCATCATGGTGAATTCCGGGTTATGGCGAACGCTTAAACCTTCATTACGAAAGTTACGGTTAACTTCAAATACACGTTCAAAACCGCCGACCACTAAACGCTTCAAATACAGCTCTGGCGCAATACGCATATACATTTGCATATCTAAGGCATTGTGGTGCGTGATGAATGGTTTAGCCGATGCACCACCCGGAATAGCGTGCAGCATTGGCGTTTCAACTTCTAGAAACTCATTCTCAATCATAAAATTACGAATCGCTGATACCACTTTGCTACGTGCTACGAAAGTCGCACGGGTTTCTTCGCTGGTGATTAAATCTACATAACGCTGGCGATATTTAACTTCCTGGTCTTGCAGGCCATGAAATTTTTCCGGCAAGGGGCGTAATGATTTTGTGAGTAAACGAATTTCCGTCACTTTAATCGAAAGCTCGCCAGTTTTAGTTTTAAACAAGTGGCCAGTGGCGCCTAAAAAGTCACCCAAATCCCAGTGTTTAAACTGCTCGTAAATTTCTTCACCAACGGCATCACGCGCTACGTAAAGCTGAATACGGCTACCGGCATTGTCACCACTACCATCTTGTATGGTGGCAAAACTCGCCTTACCCATCACACGTTTTAGCATCATGCGGCCAGCTACTACAACGTTTACAGGCTCAGCCTCAAACGCTTCATTGTCTTTTTCTGAATGGGCTGCTGTTAAGTCAGCGGCTTTATGCTGTGGCTTAAAATCGTTAGGAAACGCAACACCTTGTGTGCGAATCGCTTTAAGTTTTTCACGACGTTCTGCAATCACGTGATTTTCGTCAACCGGCACTACATCGTTATTTTGTGGATTATTTTGTATATTGCTCACGCTTAAACTCCCTGCTTCAAACTTTCGGTAATAAATGGGTCAAGGTCGCCATCCAGCACGCCTTGGGTATTGCCAATTTCAACGCCTGTACGCAAATCTTTAATGCGCGATTGGTCTAACACGTAAGACCTGATTTGATGCCCCCAGCCAATGTCAGTTTTGGCATCTTCGAGCGCTTGTTTGTCGGCATTACGTTTATTCAATTCCAAGGCATATAGGGCGCCTTTGAGCATATTCATCGCTTCTGCACGGTTACGATGCTGCGACCGGTCATTTTGGCACTGCACTACAGTATTGGTTGGAATATGCGTAATACGCACGGCGGAATCAGTCTTGTTAATGTGTTGACCGCCTGCGCCACTGGCGCGGTATGTGTCTATACGCAAATCGGCCGGATTGACATCTACTTCAATGGAGTCATCCACTTCAGGGAATATCTGCACGCTGGCGAATGAGGTATGACGCTTGGAGTTGGAATCAAACGGTGATTTACGCACCAGCCGATGCACGCCGTTTTCTGTGCGCAACGTACCATACGCATAATCACCAGAGACTTTAATTGAAGCACCTTTAATGCCGGCTACGTCGCCTTCAGACTCTTCCAGCACTTCAACCTTAAAGCCTTTACGCTCACAGTAACGTAAATACATACGCAGCAACATATTGGCCCAGTCTTGCGCCTCAGTACCGCCACTGCCCGACTGAAACTCGATGAAACAATTGTTAGGGTCCATCGGTTGCGAAAACATGCGCCTAAATTCCATTTCGGCGATTTGTTTCTCTAGCGCTTCAGAGTCACTGGCTACGCTTAATAAAGTGTCGTCATCGTTTTCTTCACGCGCCATTTCAAACAGTTCGCGACAATCGCGCAAGTTGCTTTCCACATGAGTTAAGGCGTTTACAATTAAACTTAGCTCGCGTTTTTCTTTGCCCAAGGTTTGGCTTTTGGCGTTGTCATTCCAAATCTTCGGGTCTTCTAATAGACCGTTAACTTCTTCTAGGCGCTGACTTTTAGTTTCAAAGTCAAAGATACCCCCTAAGGGAGTTGTTGCGCTCGCCTAAATCGATTAGTCGATTGGCAATGATATTGAGTTGTTCGGCTTCCATAATGACTTACTTATTACTAAAAACAATCATTATACAGTAAAGGCTTATGCGCTTTCACGTGCGAACAATCTGCCCTCAGATTAAGCCGAACTGCTTTCGCGTGTAAATAACCAAATGCTGTCTAACAATGACTAGTTAATTTTTAGGCTTCGCGGCATTGACCACTTCGCCGTCTTCTTTAACAAATGTACCTATATTTGAGTTTTCTAAAAGCGGCAACACCAACTCAGATGGGCGGCACAATTTAACGCCTTTCGCAGTCACCACAATCGGACGATTGATTAAAATAGGGTGCTGCAGCATGGCATCAATCAGTACATCTTCTGACAGACTTGGATCCTCTAAACCAAGCTCGGCGTAAGGCGTGCCTTTTTCGCGCAACAAATCACGTGCACTAAATCCCATTGCTGCAATTAACTTAACTAAACGCTCACGGCTAGGCGGTGTTTTAATATACTCAATCACCTCCGGCTCTATGCCACTGGCACGTATCATCGCCAACGTGTTACGAGAAGTGCCACAGGCTGGGTTATGATAAATCGTTACTGTTTTCATTAATTTCTCATTTTCTAAAGATGTCATATTTTCTCAAACGGTA
>DIZU01000215.1:0-205 GCA_002429455.1 Methylotenera sp. UBA6020
AGCTGTTGAGCCAGCATTAAATAGTTGAGGTTGGCATCCTTAATTTCCGACATCATATCTATTACATTCATTTCATTTCCCAAATCGTTGTTTTTATTGAAAAAAAATTATATCAACCGCAGGCGTACTTTGAGCTTTTTAATAGAAACCACCAATTGGCCGTTGTCTGTTTTTTTTGTAAGAAAATAGGAATAGTTTTATAGGA
>DIZU01000215.1:342-5223 GCA_002429455.1 Methylotenera sp. UBA6020
GACAAACAGAGTATCATTGTAGGAGTTTGTCTTACAAAATTTACTGGGTAGCGAGGCGCCTTGTAGTTCGCGGATCTGCGCGAAAGATGAATATACTGTCAAAAGGCTGTGGCGGTAAGAATACGAGTGTTTTGTTACGTCCGCAGTCATTGTCTTTAAACTGGCAAAACTTTAAACTGGTGACAGTGTCGTGATCACCTGCTTTGATGGCTTTGGCGTGGTAGAACGCAATACGCAAATAGCTCGCGCATCAAAAGGCCTGGAGAACGTCTTTAGGGTTTGTTGCTAAACTTGCGGTAAGTTTGATCTTTGGTTAGTGGTAGGCTTCAGGTAGCCACTATAATGGTATTCAATGGTCGCTGGTAATTATTGAAAACTCGCATCTAAATAACTTAGGCCAGTCAAGAATGGCTCCTATAGGTTATTCAAGGCCAAAATGGAGAAATGTAGAATGGCTAACACTCTGTTAGTTATGTGGGGTTTTCATGCAAACTAAAATAATAACAAGCACTAGCCGCCCCTTGTCCGCCACTAATGGTACAAGGAACATAGTTGCTCTCTTCGGTATTTGTTACTGAACAATGCCGCTGAATGTTAGTCTGTTTATTAGCGAGGTCGGTAAGCTGCAACCGGCATTGCTGTCAATCCTGGCCTTACTGCCAATCTTAAAGTGTAGGCATGAACGAAACATACCTTAAACATGATCAGCAGTTGCACGACGAGGTGGAAGTACAGCTCGCCCAAGCAACGACGCTAGTCCCAGCGGAAGAACTTCTGCATGAACTGCGTGTATATAAGGTTGAACTGGAAGCGCAGAACGAGAAATTGCGGCAGGCGCATGTTGCTCTGGAAAAATCCCGTGACAGTTATATTAACCTGTACGAGTTTGCGCCTATTGGTTATCTCACTATCAGTAGCGACGGATTTGTTACGGAGGCCAATTTGAAAGCCGCGACAATGCTCGGTATAGAGAGCAAGAAACTCATTCAACGACGTTTTGCCCGGCTTCTCGCTGATCAAGACAAGGACCGCTGGCATCGTCAATTTCTGGGTATGAAGCGGGCTGCCGAAGGGGCGGAGCAAGACTTTGACCTGACGTTAGTCCGCGACGATGGGTCTAAGCTTCGTGCCCATCTCAACTGCTTACGAATGAATGGACTGGACGAGTCCCAGATGTTGCGTATCGGGCTTGTTGATATCACTCAGCTAGCTGACCTGCGCATCGCCGCTACTGCCTTTGAATCTAAAGAAGGCATATTCGTCACCGATGTAGACAATATCATTCTTCGTGTGAATCAGGCCTTTACCGAGATCACCAGTTATAGCGCTGAGGAAGTCATTGGCAAGAAACCGCAGCTATTCAGTTCAGGGAAACATGACGCGGTTTTTTATGCAACGATGTGGGATAGCATCAATAATACTGGCACTTGGCAAGGCGAAATCTGGAACCGGCGCAAGAGTGGTGAAGTCTATCCTGAGCATCTCACCATCACCGCCGTTAAAAACAAAGCTGGTAGCATCACCAATTACGTTGCATCATTGGCGGACATCACCATGAGCAAGGCGGCAGCGGATGAGATCCAGAATCTGGCGTTTTACGACCCGCTCACCCAACTGCCCAACCGGCGACTGCTGCTAGACCGGCTTAAGCAGGCCTTGGTATCGCGTGAGCATAACCGCCACACAGGTGCGCTACTGTTTCTCGACCTGGACCATTTCAAGACCCTCAATGACACGCTTGGCCATGACGTAGGTGACTTGCTCTTGCAACAGGTTGCGGCACGGCTGATAGCCTGTGTGCGCGAAGGTGATACTGTCGCCCGCTTGGGAGGTGATGAGTTCGTGCTCCTGCTGCAAGATCTTAGCGAACAATATATTGAGGCTGCGGCTCAAACTGATGCCATCGCTAATAAGATTCTGGCAGCGCTTAACCAGCCATACCTGCTTGGAATTCATGAATACCATGGCACGTCCAGTATTGGTGCGACGCTATTCAGCGACCATGAACAGGAGGTGGAGGAGCTATTAAAACACGCTGATATTGCCATGTACCAAGCTAAGACCGCTGGTCGCAATGCCTTACGTTTCTTTGATCCACAAATGCAGGACGCCATCAACACCCGCGTCGATCTTGAGCGCGAATTACGCAAAGCCATTGAGCAGCAGCAATTCCAACTGTATTACCAAATCCAGGTAGACAGCTTGGGTCATCCATTGGGCGCTGAGGCGCTGATTCGCTGGCTACACCCTAAACGCGGTTTGGTCTCTCCCTCTCAATTTATTCCACTGGCAGAAGAAACCGGGCTGATTTTGCCCATCGGGCAATGGGTGCTGGAGACGGCTTGCGCCCAGCTCAAGCTCTGGCAGCAAGATACACTCACCCGCAACCTCACGCTGTCGGTGAACGTCTGCGCTAAACAATTCCGCCAGGCGGACTTTGTGACACAAGTGCAGGAAACTGTACAACGCCACGCCATTAACCCGATGCGGCTCAAGCTGGAACTGACCGAAAGCCTGTTGCTGGAACACGTCGAAGAAACGATTGCCACCATGAACGCCTTGAAAGAAATTGGTATCCGCTTCTCCCTGGACGATTTTGGTACCGGTTATTCATCCCTGCAATACCTGAAACGCTTGCCCTTGTATCAGCTCAAGATCGACCAGTCGTTCGTGCGCGATATTGCCGTCGATAGCAGCGATCAAGCCATCGTGCGCACCATCATCGCCATGGCGCAAACACTGAGCCTGAATGTCATTGCCGAGGGCGTGGAGACGGAAGAGCAACGACAACTGCTTCTGAACAACGGCTGCAATACCTACCAGGGCTATTTGTTTGGCCGGCCGGTGTCGATTGTGCCGTTTGAGGCGATGCTGAAACCATTAAGTCAGTATTTGGCTTTCGCGCATAAAAACCGGACTGATTGTTTTTAATAGCGATTGTAAAGATTTGATTTAGTTGTAGCTGAAAAGCATTAATAGCTGGCTATAATAGAATTAATTTCAGTCATGCTTGGTTCATTATATGCAAATCCAAACAATTCAAACGAATGCTTTTGACGATCAAAAACCTGGCACTTCGGGCTTGCGGAAAAAGGTAAAAGTATTTCAGCAGCCGCATTATTTAGAAAACTTTGTGCAAAGTATTTTTGATACGCTGCTTGAAAATGGTGAAGTGCCAGCAGGTGCTACCTTAACCTTAGGCGGTGATGGCCGTTATTACAATCGGCATGCAATACAAACCATCATTCAAATGGCGGCTGCTAATGGTTTTGCCCGCGTCATGGTCGGGCAGGCCGGTATTTTGTCGACGCCAGCAGTCTCGCATCTCATCCGTAAATATCAAACGTTCGGCGGCATGATATTGT
The DNA here is from genome assembly GCA_002429455.1 of Methylotenera sp. UBA6020. Taxonomy (GTDB): domain Bacteria; phylum Pseudomonadota; class Gammaproteobacteria; order Burkholderiales; family Methylophilaceae; genus Methylotenera. The sequence continues at coordinate 3,708 of DIZU01000215.1, forward strand.
CAGCCAGCCATAATCAGGGCGGTGTGCATGGTGACTTTGGTATCAAGTACAATATTAGTAACGGTGGTCCAGCGCCAGAAAAAATCACAGATACCATCTTTGCAAAAAGCAAAGTCATCACGCAGTATAAAATCGCAAATCTGCCGGCAGTTGATATTGATCACTTAGGCGAAACAGACTTTGGTGGCATGAATGGTACCGGTAAGTTTACGGTGCAAGTCATTAACGCCGTGCAAGATTATGCAGATTTAATGCAAACACTATTCGATTTTTCAGCCATCAAGCAGTTGTTGGCGAGTGGTTTTAAGATGAAGTTTGATGCGATGCATGCGGTGACTGGTCCTTATGCGCGGGAGATTTTTATTAATCGGCTTGGTGCGCCAACGGCTAGCCTTATGAATTGTGAACCATCAGAAGACTTTGGTGGCGGCCATCCAGACCCTAACTTAACTTACGCTGAAGATTTGGTGCGCATCATGTTTGCCGGCGATAGCGCACCAGATTTTGGTGCGGCCTCAGATGGCGATGGCGACCGCAACATGATTCTAGGCAAAAATTTCTTTGTGACACCCTCAGATAGTTTAGCGGTGCTTGCTGCCAATGCAACGCTGGTGCCGGCTTATGCCGGTGGCATTGCCGGTGTGGCGCGCTCTATGCCCACCAGTGCTGCGGTTGATCGTGTGGCGGCGCAATTGAATATTCCGTGTTTTGAAACACCCACCGGCTGGAAATTTTTTGGCAACTTGATGGATGCCGGCAAGGTGACGCTGTGTGGTGAAGAAAGCTTTGGTACTAGCTCCAGTCACGTACGGGAAAAAGATGGCTTATGGGCAGTGTTGTTCTGGCTGAATATTCTGGCGCAAAAGAATAAAACAAACAGTACACCAATATCAGTTGCGCAAATACTTAAATCGCATTGGCTGGCGTATGGGCGTAATGTCTATTCGCGGCATGATTATGAAGCGATCCCAACGGATGCCGCCAATGGCGTGATACAGCACATCAAAGCGCAGTTTGACCGCTTACCGAATCAAACCTTTGCCAGCCATACCGATAAAAGCTACATGGTTAAAACCTGCGATGATTTTAGCTACCATGATTCTGTAGATGGTTCGGTTAGCCATAATCAGGGTATTCGTATTTTATTTGACGATGGTTCGCGTATTGTATTCAGGCTCTCAGGCACGGGCACAGAGGGTGCGACCTTACGCATTTATTTAGAAGCATTTGAGCCAGATAGCACTAAACATGATGTAGACGCACAAATTGCGTTGGCTGAAATGATACAAATAGCCCTACAGATTTCGCAACTGAAAGAAAGAACCAGGCGAACAGAACCGACGGTGATTACTTAAAGTACGCCGCTTCCGAAAAAAAGCCACAGGCTATTTACCCTGTGGCTTTTTCGTTACGCGGCTCCACTTTACCCTCTCCCCAACCCCTCTGGTGGAACAACTAAGCAACCGACTAAGCAAGCAAGCTTGCAAGTCTCAGCTAATCCCGCAAGCGGGCGAGG
>DIZU01000139.1:0-2437 GCA_002429455.1 Methylotenera sp. UBA6020
ACGCGAATTTTCACATCAATTCCTATTTCTTTGAGACGTCGGTTGGATCAAAACCGCCGTCATTTCACGTTCTTTATTTTGATTGGTAAGGATCTCAAAGGTAAAAGGCTTGCCGTCTTTATCTAAAATACCATCACCGTCATGGTCTTCATAACCCGCTTCTTTTAATAGTGCTTTTGCCTTATTCGGATCATAAGCATAGGGTTTCAGTGCCGGATTACTCCAGCGTGTACCTGGCTTGTAAGGGGAGGCGACGGGCTCGCCAAGGCCCAATAAAACGCCGTCAATAATTTCTTGCTTGTTGATGGCGTAGTTGATGGCTTGCCGCACACGAATGTCATCAAACGGTTTGCGTTTAAGGTTAAAGCCCAAGTATGTGTAACTGTTGCCGAGTTCTTTGTAGAGCGCAATATTTTTGTTAAGGTCTGGTCTGGCAGGGAAGATTCTAGCGTATTGAATGGGGTTGAGTCCCATTGAGTCTATATTGTCTGCACTCAGTTCTAAAAACTGAGCAGCTTTATCGGGAATAATGCGTGAGAGTAACGTATCAATTTTGGCTTGACCCTGCGTTGCATTGGGGTTACGAATGAGCTTGAGGTATTGACCATTTTTCCAACTATCCAGCTTGTAATAATGGCTGCCTATGGGGTTACGTGCAAACGTCGTGTTATTAATATCCTGATTTTTTAGTAGATGCTTAGGCAAAATGTGCAGGCCGGCCCACGTGTCCAATGCTGGCGCATAAGGTGCTGCATATGTCACCCGAAAGGTATTGATATCAGGTGCTTCAGCCTTGGTGACCAGTTTGAAATCCGACCCATAAGGCGTACGTGTTTTTTTATCGGTCACTTTTTGCCAAGTGAATAGTACGTCGTCACTGGTTAATGGTTGGCTGTCAGCCCATTTAAGATTGGGTTTGAGATGAAAGGTGATTGTTTTTTGATCATTAGACACTTCCCAGGACTGGGCTAATTCGCCAGTAATATCTAAGTTTTTGTCATATTTAAGCAAGCTGTTGAATATGTTGCTTGCAATAGCGGATGCCGCCGATTCGCCCGCAATCATGGCGATTAGACCGCTGGGTTCCCCGGTCATGGCATCTATTAGCGTGCCGCCAGTAGTTGCTGGGTAATTTTTGGTGTAATCGATTTGATTGTTAGCTTGATTACTGGAGGAGTTTCCACAGGCAGAAACGAGAAAAGATATAAAAACAACGGAAGCTAGTCTGATTATCCTACATTGATTGGTAACACGCATCATTGGTTAACACTCATTAAAGCCGCATGATAACCAGCTTGTGGCCGGGTTGAATATGGCTATTAATGATTTTATTCCAACGTTTGATATCACTGATTGCAACATCAAATTTTTGTGCAATGCTATTTAATGTATCGCCACGTTTCACAATGTAGGTTTTATCTTTGGCTGTATGATTGTTGCTGTTAGATGCGATTTTAGTGGATTTGCTAGGCTCTAAAGTTTTTATGGTAAGTATTTGCCCAGCCTGCACCCGATTATTTTTTAATGAATTTGACGCTGTAATTTGCTTAACACTTACACCATAATGTTTCGCAATAGATTGCAACCCTTCGCCTTTTTTAACTTTATGTGTGATATTAGTCTGTCTTGCAGACTCAGGTTCATCTTTGCCATTTTTAGCATTATTTTCCACACTCGCTATATCCATGCTTGCTAAATTTAAGTTAGCTGAACCTTGCTCAGCACTTATATCGTTGATGGACTCAGTCGATTGTGAAGTGTCTGCAACTTTTGTGGCAGTTAGATTGTTAATATTAAATTCGGAACGATTGCCATTAGGCACTAAAATAGTGGACGCGCTTTTAATTTTTTTCTGAGCAGGTAAATCATTCACATCACGCAGTTGTGCAACTTGAATGCCAAATTTACTTGCAATTTTATCCATAAGTTCACCGCGTTTGGCATAGTAAGTTTGCCAGCTAACTAGCGGTTTATCATAGGCAGCTAAGTTGCTTCGGAATGTTTGTGCCGATAATATTGGGAGCAGCAATTCGTGTTTGCCGCCGTTACTTGTAATTACAGGCCGATTGTAACTGGGGTTAAGTGCGAGAAACTCAGCATCGCTTATTTCAGCAAGTTTTGCTGCCAAGTGCGCGTCTATTTGTGTAGGAGCAGAAACTTTGGTGAAATAGGGAGTATTGGCAATCGTTTGGATTTTAAGGCCATAATTGCCAGGGTTAGTCATTAAGTTTTTGATGGCTTGTAGTTTTGGTACATAGTTTTTAGTTTCTGGCGGCAGATTTAAGCTTTCGTAATCTGTTGGTAAACCAAGTTTACGGTTGCGCTCAATGGCACGACCAACTGTGCCTTCTCCCGCGTTATAGGCGGCTAACGCTAAATCCCAAGCCCCAAACATGGCATGCAGCTTTTGCAGGTAGGTCAGGGCGGCATCGGTTGC
>DIZU01000139.1:2603-3869 GCA_002429455.1 Methylotenera sp. UBA6020
GCTTGCGGGTTGTACGCGCTCTCTATCATGGGCAGTAATGCTATTTCAGTTGGCATGCCGCGCTTTTCGACTTCTTCCACAATATGAAATAAGTATTTCTGACTGCGTTCCACCATGCGTCTTACATAGTCAGGGCGCGAGCTATACCAATTTTCATGATTGGCAACGAGATCGGATGTAGAGTCAGGCATGGCATAACCGTCTTTAATACGTTGCCATAAGTCATCGCTGCCAATGTTAATGACGTCTGACTGGTCATTAGCATCGTTGTGCATGCGGGTGTCCAGCGAGTCACCAAAGTGGCTTCCACTTATTTTTTTAGCGTTTTGGTCTTCACCACTTAAATCCCTGGGTGCAGGTTTGAAGGTATCGTCAGCAAAAATGGTGATTTCTTCCCCTGCCACATTGGATTCTGCATGCGATAAGGTACATGTCAGCATGCCAGTTGCAAGGATAGTCGTCACTAATGCACCTGAAAAAAGACTAGAAAGTGCTTGCGGTGTAAAGTGATGAATGGTTCTTTTGAAATGACAAATGCGCAAAAACGATAGGTGAAACATGAAAAGGCTCATAGTCATAATGTTGCAACATAGTAACGAACAGAAGCGCGCTAAGTCAAGTAAATAAAAGTAAAACTTCACTTTACAAATACGCGCTATATCAATGATTAGTAATGATTTCTCATCTCTCTGATGGTACTAAAAACTTGTAAAGAAGTTGGACTTTCTAATTGAATAGAAGACTGAATTTCTGCGGTATCGCAACGCAAAAAAGGATTGGTGGCTAGCTCTAAACCAATAGATGAAGGTAAACTTGGTTGCTGCAAACTTCGTAATCTGAGTGTTTCTAGTTGTCGTTTAATGAGTGCTTGGTTATTGGGCTCCAGTGACAATGCAAAGCTGATGTTGTGTAAAGTGTATTCGTGTGTGCAATAAACCTGTGTATTGTGTGGTAACGCCGCCAATTTTTGTAAAGAGCTAAACATTTGCGCAGGCGTACCTTCAAATAAGCGACCGCAACCTGCACCAAATAAAGTATCCCCGCAAAAAAGCAGATTATTATCGTGGCTTGCATCGTGATTATGGCCGTCGTAATTGTCGGCATGACGCTCAATATAGTAGGCTACGTGACCTAGCGTATGTCCTGGCAGGTCTAACACGGCTAATTTAAGATTAAACTGGCTTAATTCAATCACATCTGGTTCGCTAATCGGGGTGTGATTAAAGTGATATTGTTCTAGCTTAGGCGCATACACTGCTACATTAG
>DIZU01000139.1:4113-16674 GCA_002429455.1 Methylotenera sp. UBA6020
GTGATTAAAATAGTTTGCAGGCTGAGTTTTAAGCGTTTCAATATGATGAATACAGGCTCCGCATCACCGGGGTCAACGATAATGGCTTGACTTCCGTTGTGAATCAGCCAGATATAGTTATCCTTAAATGCTGGAATTGGTATAATTTGAAGATCATGTTGCATATTGCCTATCATTTGTTCAACCACTTAAAATGTCAATAGAGATTATTTTTAATGACGATTCAACTGTAAGTTTAGCGTGCATATGAATTCACAACCGAATTTACAATACACATGGTTTAATTCAACGGCGGGACAGTATTTGCTAGCAGAAGAACAGGCCTTGTATGATGAGGCAGTATTCGACTTGTTTGGGTTCAACGCATTGCAGATGGGCTGTCTGGAAATGGACTTATTGCGTAATTCACGCATTCCTAATCGTTATAAATCCTCAGAGTTCGATGCACCCATGCCAGATTTTCATGTACGCTGTTGCGATGACTTTTTACCATTCGCAGACATGAGTTTGGATCTGTTGCTATTACCACATCGCTTAGAATTTAGTGAACGTCCGCATCAAACACTGCGTGAGGCTGAACGAGTGATGATGCCGGAAGGTCATCTTTTAATTTCTGGATTTAACCCTTTAAGTACTTGGGGTGCCACAGCATGTATAAACAAACTATGTTCCGGTAACAAAGCATTTCCGTGGAATGGGAAGTTTATTGGGCTAACTCGAATGAAAGATTGGCTGGCACTAATGGGCTTTGAAATTTTATTGGTAGAAATGTGTTGCCATATACCACCTTTTGAGCAGTTTGCTTGGCATAAACGTTTTGCATTTATGGATAAAGCCAGTGAACATTACTGTGCAATGTTGGGCGGGGTATATTTTATCGTGGCAAAAAAACGTGTGCCGGGCATGATGCCAATTAAGCCAAATTGGAAAAAAGCACCTTTAGGTCCGGCTTTAATAGCCAGGCCTACCCAGTCAGGGCCTACGCAATCTGAACCTGTACACAAACAGCCTTAAGTTAAACCGCTACTCTAGGCTAGGGCGCAAGCAATCGAATGCATTGTGTCCTGCAAGTTTGGATGTTCTATAATTACAGTTGATTTAGAATACTGAAGTTGCACTTTTGAAATGATAAAAACAATATGAGTAATAATTACGTAGTTGAAATTTATGCGGATGGTGCCTGTAAAGGTAACCCTGGACCTGGTGGATGGGGCGCCTGGATTAGCTATGATGGTCGCGAAAAAGAGTTGTTTGGTGGAGAGGTTTTAACCACGAATAATCGCATGGAGCTTACTGCGGTGATTCGTGCTTTAGAAGCTTTGAATCGAACATGCCATGCCAAAGTATTTACTGATTCAGTCTATGTGCAAAAAGGCATTTCCGAATGGATCATCGGTTGGAAAGCGCGTAATTGGCGCACCGCTGATAAAAAACCCGTAAAAAATGAAGATTTATGGCGTGTTCTAGATGTCTTGGCGCAACAACATACTGTGCAATGGATTTGGGTAAAAGGGCATGCCGGAAATATTGGTAATGAGCGAGCAGACAAGCTAGCCAATATGGGCGTAGAGAAAATTTTGCAAGGAGAGGGCACATCATGCGCCAAATCTTTTTAGATACTGAAACCACAGGCTTGTATCATGCACAAGGACACCGGGTAATTGAAATTGCAGCGGTGGAGGTGGTGAATCGCCGACTGACTAAACATCACTTTCATTATTACTTGAATCCTGATCGTGAAATTGATCAGGGTGCGCAAGAGGTGCACGGAATATCGCTAGAATTTTTGCAAGATAAACCGCACTTTGCCGATATTGCAGACGAGCTGATTGCATTTATTGCTGATTCTGAACTGATTATGCATAACGCACCATTTGATGTGGGGTTTCTGAATTGTGAGTTGGGTCTGATCGAGCAAAGGTCAGTAGAGACCATTGCAGCAAAAATTACTGATACGCTTAAAATTGCAAAAGAAATGCGTCCAGGGCAGCGTAATAGCTTAGACGCGCTTTGCCGGCACTTTGGTATTGATAACTCAAGACGCACCTTGCATGGTGCTTTATTAGATGCTGAGCTATTAGCTGATGTTTATATGGCGATGACGCGCGGTCAGGAAAGTTTGATGATCGAGCTGGAAAAGCCGCACAAAAAGAATCATGAAACCACAGCACAGAGCACGCAACCTTTGCTCATTAAGCTCGCCAATCAAGTAGAAATTTCCGCACATGATGATTATTTAACGTCGCTTGCAAAGTCGGGTGATTGCTTGTGGCAAAACCTTTCCAAAGCCTCTGCTCAAACTACAGAATAACAAGAAAGTTAACATTATGAACCAAACAATTATTGTGACTGGTGGCGCTGGGTTTATTGGTGCTAATTTTGTACTGTCGTGGATTAAGCTTGGTTTAGGTACCGTTGTTAATTTAGATAAGCTTACCTACGCCGGCAATTTGGAAAACTTGGAAGCAATACAACACAATCCGCAGCATATTTTTGTACATGGCGATATTGCTGATCAGGCTTTACTAGCCAAGTTGCTGGCAGAATATCAGCCCTGTGCCGTGGTGAATTTTGCTGCTGAAAGCCATGTGGATCGTTCTATTCATGGTCCTGAAGATTTCATTCAAACCAACGTGGTTGGTACATTCCATTTGTTAGAAGCCGTACGTGCCTACTGGGGTCAGTTAAACGAGGAGCATCGTCATAACTTTCGTTTTTTACATGTGTCGACTGATGAAGTGTACGGATCACTTGGCAAAAGTGACGCTGCTTTTACTGAAACGCATGCATATGCACCAAACAGCCCTTACTCTGCCTCTAAAGCGGCTTCAGATCACTTAGTGCGCGCCTATCATCACACTTACGGCTTACCAACGCTCACTACCAATTGTTCTAATAATTATGGGCCACATCACTTTCCCGAAAAACTCATACCGCTCGTTATTCATAATGCACTTGCGGGTCAGCCATTACCAATTTATGGCAATGGCCAACAAATTCGTGACTGGTTGTATGTGGAAGATCACTGTGCGGCGATTAGACGCGTACTGGAAGCGGGACAGGCAGGCGAAGTGTATAACGTGGGCGGCTGGAATGAAAAACCTAATATCGAAATAGTGCGAACGCTATGCAGAATGTTGGATGTAAAAAAACCGCGTGCAGATGGTAAGTCTTATGCTGAGCAAATTACGTTTGTTGAAGATCGACCAGGACATGATCAGCGCTATGCGATTGATGCCACTAAAATAGCCAATGAATTAGGTTGGAAGCCAAAAGAAACCTTTGAGTCTGGCATTGAAAAAACTGTGCATTGGTATTTAGAAAATCAAGACTGGGTCAAAAATGTGACCAGCGGCGAATATCGTAATTGGGTACAGACACATTATACGGAGCGCGGCGAGGAATTAGCATGAAAGGGTAAGGGTGTTTCTAGCGTAGAGTGAATGATTAGTGAGGTGGCTGCGTTTATAAAAACAGCCGTAAAGAACATAAGAGTTAGAATTATTGGTTTAAAGCTGTCAGGTTTGAAATTTGTTACTGGACATATTTAACTTGGACTTAACGCTGGTAAACCATTTTACTGTGTTTCTATGATTGATTAAGCTAGCGCATCAGCCCAGTTGTTGGGTGTTTCGTACAAACGTACTTTTTCCAGTTTCAAGTGGTTTCCATAAGTATCGTGATATTTACTTTTCAATATCTTAAATGCCTCACTTGCCATGTTCTCTGCAGTAGGCACCGTTGGAAATATCACGGTTTTGTGGTTAGGTAGCGTGTTCAGGAAATTTAATATTTCAGTATCATGCTGATATACCAAAAAAGCATGATCCCATAGGTTAACAACGGCACTTTTTGCGATTGCTTTTACATCGGAGAAGTCCATGACCATGCCATTTTCCGAGGCATTCTCACGCGTGATAATGTCGCCAGACAGTGTTATTTCTATCGCATAGCGGTGGCCATGTAAGTTTTTGCATTGACTTTTATGGCTTGGAATACGATGTCCAGCATCAAATTCAAGGCGCGTGGTAATGTGCATGAGGGTCACTTAAATTAAAAAACGTATATAAAGCATATTATACGCTGACCGCTTGTACTTTTTTATCAGGTTTAGTCTAACTATTCACTTTCAAACAAGTTAAGCCATGAGGCGAACTCATCAAATGGCATCGGTTTCGCATAATAGTAACCTTGTATTTTTTCACATCCAAGTTCTCTTAGTATATTCAGGCAATCTACATCCTCAACCCCTTCTGCCACCACTTCTTTACCTAGGCTATGTGCTAGCTTTACTACGGATTGAACAATCTCTCTATCCTGGCTTGAAGTTGCAATATGACGCACAAAAGATTGATCTATTTTAACCAAATCAATTGGCATATTGCGTAAACGCGCCATAGATGAATAGCCTGTACCAAAATCGTCCAAGGCAAGTTTGCAGCCTAACAATACGATCTTATTAATGACTTGCGCGACTTTTACTTCATCCACCAAAATATCGCTTTCAGTAATTTCAATTACCAAATTTTCAGCAGGAATTTCCCAAAGTGCAATTGATTGTGCAAGCAATTCTGGTAAGTCGGCATCTAATAAATCTGTGCCACTTAAATTGATAGTGAGAGAAATTCGACGCTGGTGGGATGACATCAGTTCAGCGCTTCGTTGGCAAGCATTATTGATGAGCCAGCGTATAAATATCTTACCAAAGCCCTTTTTGTAGATGGTATCCACCAATCTAACAGCCGATACGGACTGCCATTCCTCATTCTGCCAACGTAATAAAATTTCTGCGCTGGCACATATTTCTTGAGGTAAGCTGACAATCGGTTGCAGATAAATTTCTAATTCATTTTGTTGTAGTGCTTCGATTATGGCTTCATCAAGTTGGTGTATATTTGAGAATGAGGCCGCAATGTGCTGGTCGTAAATTTCAATTTGATAATTATTAATCATCGCATGATGTAAGGCTAACCTTGCACAATCATATATGGAAATGGCGTTTGGTCGTGTTTTTAATGAACTAACGCCGCCAAAATAAGGCTTTAATATCAATGTGATATTTTCTAGTGGCAATGCAAACTCAAATGCATGCATGAGTTTTGAAGCAATAAGATTCAGTTGTGCTGGAAAATCTAAATGTTCAATCATGATGGCCAGTTCAATCGGGCCAACATAGAATAATGTTGCATCCTCATTTAGATGCTGTTGAATAGTTTTAATCGCAGCCAGCATTAAATTAGACTGGGCCGCATTCAACTGGGACTCCTCATCAAAGTTGATATTAAGATTCACTAATATCAGGCCCAGATGCGTTTTTTCATGCTCAATATGTAATCGTTGATTTAGTAAGTTAAGCATTAATTGCTGATTTGGCAGACCAGTTCCCAGATCAAAATTTTGGATGTAATTAAATTTATATTGATCAAGCTGATTAGTGACGCGTGCTAACAGATGCATTAGCAAATGTTGAAACATTAAATTACTTGTTAAACTTTCTGTTAGATGAGAAGTGTCTTTAGATTTTATTGATTGTAGCTCTAAGCAGCGAGCTAACAAAAATGCCATATCTAAGTCAGCACCGGATTTGTAGTCATTAAGCCATGCCAGCAGTAAGTTATTAATATGGTGATGAAACTGAGACCAACTCAATTGTTGTGGCCAATCACGAATAGTGCTCAATAGCTCTTCTAGTGGGACGATTCCTCCGTCAAACGGCGGTTTTTTTATCAACTGTTCAAACATTTGTGAATTAAAAGTGTAGTCACCAATCACATCAGATGCTTTTAATTGGTAGCTACTCATGAGTTGTAGCAGTAAGCTAGGGGGCAGTTCTATGACAAAGTCTTGATAAAGCGATGGGCAAGATGCTTGATGCATATGCATCAATGCTTGATTGGAAAGCTTAACCATAATAATTGCTAGCGCTTAATCCAAAACTGTCAGGTGCTAACCCTCTTAAAATCATATAAGCTTCACCAGTAGGGGTAGGTGGTGCGTTGATTAAGTTGATAGTAGCAGGGTATTCGTTTTTGGTTTTGTCAGGATTGAGCAATATCATGACCCGAGGCAGTAGACGACGTACACTGTTTTGCTGAATGACTACACCAACTTCGCCAGTATTAAGCTCGACTAAAGAACTCACCGGGTATATGCCTAAAAACTGAACCAGCTGATCAATCAACCCTTTGCTAAATTTAATATCACTTAAAGCATGAATTTTTTCCAAAGCAATTTGATTGTGAAGACCTTTGGCATACACTTTGTTTGTCGTAAGTGCGCAATAAGTATCGACCAAGCCAGCCATTTGCCCCGTTAAACTGATTTGTTTGCCCACAAGCTGGTATGGGTAGCCACTACCATCAATACGTTCGTGATGTTGTGATATGGTTAGAATGACTGTGCTAGAAATACTATCGGTGACTTCGAGCAACTCTAGCGCATAATCTACATGTTTTTTCAGGACTTCAAACTCTTCTGCGGTGATTTTTTCTTGCTTGTGTAAAAGCTCGGGTGATATTTTCCCTTTACCAATGTCTTGCAATAGCCCTGCCAAACCTAAATCTTTCACTTGCGGTCTAGATAAAGACATAAAGCTGGCTAGCGCCATAAGGGTAATTGAAACATTCAAAGCATGATTGTAAGCATAGTTATCGGTTTGTTTGAGTTTGGCTAGCCATATGAGCGCAAAAGGGTTACATTCTATACTTTCTACCATGCCATCTAATGATTCATTAACGTTGCTCAAATCAATTTTTTGGTCGAGGGCAAGCGCCTCAAAAATTTCTCGTGTTGCTACTTGTGATTTCTCATACACTGGATAAATCTTAGCGATTTCGTCTTCTACAGGAGGTGCTTCATCAAAAATGGTGATTCTGTAACTGTCATTTTTTTCTGGTTCTTTTGCTAACTCTGTATTTAATGCTGCTTTATTAATCGTTGAATTGAGTTTTTTTTGCGCCCAACCCCAACCAGTTAGTCCAGAGATGAAGTTCGCAATATCCATCTTGATTTGGGTGGAGAATGATGGATTTTCATTATGTTTATCAACAATAAAATTAGGCACACCGGCATTACAGTTGGTATATTGCGAGTTAAACATAATGTTATCAGAGGCGTCATGTTTTGAGACCGTAGACTGAGTAACCTGATTATTCGCTTTAATCTCTTTCAAAACATCAAAAAAAGAAAACCGTTCATTGATGGCGCCAGCGTTATTTAATTTAACTGCGTAACCATCTGTTTTTTTATTTGCACTTGCATGCAGGTGAACAATGGCGCCATCACGTTTAATGGCAACTTGCTCTTTGTGAGGTGCGGTAAAGTGGTTGCCAACGGATACGGTTCGGTCAACATATACAAATTGACATAAGCTTGCGATGGTAGTGATCTGCTCATGATCTTCAATGAGCAAGCCTTCTAGCATGAATGGTGTACCTAGCCAAGGCCTGTCTAGCTCACACACAAACATGCCAATATCTAATTGGGAGACTTGCGTTTTTTCTCGACGAATATCACTCACTTAACATGACCTCAAGACGACTTTTGGCGCATTTATATTGATCATTTGACCATTATATTACAGTGTAATAATTTTTCAGAAAGCTTTACATAAGTTTACCCACAATAAAACGGCGTTTACTTGGTGGCCAGTGAGTTCAGAAGGTGATTGTTCAGGGTAAAAGTTGTTGAGCAAGGATGATATGTGATTTTGATATATGGTTTAACGACTGATCATGAATATTGATGATAGATCTAATGCGATATTTCAGTACGCAACATTTTATAAATGGCTAATCTCTCAGGCGTTATTTTATTAGCAGCCATCGCTGTTGTAATTGCACAATCTGGTTCTTGTAAGTGCTTGCAATTGTTAAATCTGCATTTGCCTAAAAATGGTCTAAACTCGATAAATGCATGTTCAAGCTCATCAGTGCTGAGATGATGCAGGCCAAATTCTTGTAAGCCAGGTGAATCAATGAGTTGGCTTTGTTCATTGAGATGATATAAATGGGCAGCAGTGGTGGTATGTTTACCACTGTCTAACACATGACTCACTTCTTGCGTACGAACCAGTTCAGTAGGCAAAAGTGAATTAATGATAGTAGATTTACCCATGCCTGATTGCCCCACTAAAATGCTTGCATGGCCTTGCAGGTAGGGCTTGAGGGTGGAAATATCTTCTTTAGCTGAAAGTGGCAGCACTTGGTAGCCAAGTGCTGCATATAAAGCTAATTTCTGCCTAGCACTATCATTATCAGCTAAGTCGCACTTATTGAGTACGATGAGTGCTTTGATATTCGCCGCTTCGGCTGCAATTAAACAACGGTTGAGCAAAGCCTCATAAAAACTTGGTTGTGTCGCTAATACAATAATAATTTGCGTGACATTAGCCGCCAACATCTTGCTTTTAAATGCGTTGCTACGATACAGCAAAGTTTTACGTGGCAAGGTGGCTTCCACTACGCCCTCGTGCTTGTCAGTCAGTTGTATCATAACAACATCGCCACAGGCTAAGTCTGTCTTTTTACCGCGTGTGACGCAACTGATACGTTGCTTGCTCTCAGTCAATTCAATCTGAAAGCGTTTGCCGTAAGCCGCAACAACGGTGCCTTGCAAGCGTGCTTTATCTTGCGTATTTACTAGATTTTGAGTGTGCAAAACAGCTGATTATTCGGTAAATTTGTAGTAAGTTTTGTTGAGATAGCTGGCGACATTAAGCTCTTCGTCTTCAAACCACTTTAAGCCCAGCATCGTATTGCAATTGCGCACTTGGGCAACCAAGCCTTTAGACGTTTGTACTTTGCGATGCTCACGCGTGTAGATTGCGGAGCCGTCACCACCAAAGTTCGCAGCATGACAGCTAATACAATGTTTTTCTACCAAAGCTTTACCAGCCAACGCATCCGCACCCGCAAATGGTTCTGCAAATCCGTAGCTACTTACTAGCAACAAACAACCTAAAAATAGCAATTTCATATGTACTGCCTTTAGCCATGAACTATTGCCCAGTATACGCTGCTAATTTAGAAATCCTAATACTTGCAGGTGGGTGCGAATCATAAAATGCAGAATGCAATGGATCTGGTGTCAGCGTAGAGGCGTTATCCCTGTACAGTTTAACCAAGGCTTCCACTAAATATTTAGCGTCAGCATGTTTAGCTGCGTAATCGTCTGCTTCGAATTCATTTTTGCGTGAATAACTCGCCATGATAGGGCGTAGTAAAAATAAAAACACAGGTGAAACCAATAAAAATAGCATCAAAGCCATGTAGTTGCTGACTTGAGTGACACCTAAACCTGAGTAAAACCATGGTTGATTGATCAGCCAACCGAGTAAAGCCAAACCCAAAAAGCTTACAAAAAACACAAGTGCGATACGTTTAATGACATGATGATGCTTGAAATGTCCGAGTTCGTGCGCTAAAACCGCTTCGATTTCATCAGCATTCAGTCTTTCAAGCAGGGTATCAAAGAATACTACACGTTTTGATGCACCAAACCCTGTGAAATACGCATTGCCGTGACTACTACGGGCAGAACCATCCATTACGTAAAGGCCTTGTGATTTGAAGCCACACTTTGTGAGTAGTGCTTCGATGCGTTGTTTCAGGTTTTCATCTTTTAATGGGGAGAATTTGTTAAATAAAGGCGCAATAAATGTGGGGTAAACCGCCAACATCACTAAATTGAACACACTCCACACTATCCATAAATAAAGCCACCAATACTGGCCAGCACCTTGCATCAACCATAATGCGGCAAACAAGATAGGCGCGCCTAGCGCAATACCTACCAAGCTATGTTTGAGAATATCACTAACAAACATTACAGGTGTCATTTTGTTAAAGCCAAATGCTTCATCAATCACAAAAGTTCGGTAGTAATCAAATGGTAAGTCAATCAAACTGCTGACCAGTAGCGCACTGCAAATGACCAGCGCCCCACGAATAATTTCTTGAGTTGCTAATAATTGGCGCCAAGTGTCATCAATCAGCTGCAGGCCACCGCCAAGCGTCAGCAATGCTAGCAATATCGCTTGCGCAGAGGCTTCAATCATTACCAGTTTTGTTTTAGCAGCCGCATAATCCGCGGCTTTTTGATGCGCATCTAATGAAATGCTGTCGTTAAATGCAACAGGCACCAAATTGCGATGCTTTTGCACATGCTCAATGTGTCGACGACCAAGCCAGACACGTATCAAAGTGGTGACGATGAGCAAGGAAATAAAAGTAAATGTGAGTGCTGAAGCCATGATTTATCTAGTTCGTTAAAAATTGAATTAAGTTAATATAGACATTGTGAAGCATTTCATTGGCGTTAGTTCACCAAGTTTGCTTATAACTTTAATTTTAATGGAAATCATGATGGCAGAATCAAGTAATGGCACTAATCAGAATAATTTAATTTGGCTGGATATGGAAATGAGCGGTTTATTGCCCGACTCTGATTATATTTTAGAGCTTGCAGCAGTGGTGACCGACGCTGATTTGAATGTATTGGGAGAGTCTCCAGTCTTGGTGATACATCAAAGTGATGCGGTGCTAGATGGTATGGATGCCTGGAACAAAGGCGCACATGCTCGCTCTGGCTTAATTAACAAAGTAAAGGCTTCAACTTTGAATGAGGCCGATGCAACAGTACAAATGATTACTTTCCTTAAAGACTTTGTACCTGCAGGTAAATCACCCATGTGCGGCAATTCGATCTGCCAGGACCGACGATTTATGGCACGTTATATGCCAGATTTGGAAAGTTATTTTCATTATCGAAACCTGGATGTCAGTGTATTCAAAGAACTCGCACGCCGCTGGAAACCAGAGATTTATTCCGGATTCAAAAAAGCAAGTAAGCATGAAGCATTAGCCGATATCTATGAATCGATTGATGAACTGAAATATTATCGCGAACACTTTATAGTTAAGTAATTATTTCAGCAAAAAAGAGGGTGCCGATAAAGGCACCCAGAGTGAGGAGAAACTAGCTTTGGAGAAGCTTATATATTACTTAAGCATATACTATGCCAAGTTTCCTCCTCATTTGGAATTCACTTTCCCCTATATTGTCTGCATTAGTGTTTGATATAAAGCCAAGTATTCCAGCGCGCTTTTATCCCAACTTAAATTTTGTGACATGCCATTTTTTTGAATTTTCTGCCATGTTTTTGCATCGTTCCTAAACACATCCAAGGCTCGTGTGATGCAGGCTAGAAGACCATCTGCGCTTGCTTCAACCATCACAAAGCCATTAGCAGTTTTGTTTTTAATGCTGGCTGGATTAGTGTCTATCACAGAATCTGCAAGTCCACCCGTAGCGTTGACGAT
This sequence comes from Methylotenera sp. UBA6020, assembly GCA_002429455.1. Classification (GTDB taxonomy): domain Bacteria; phylum Pseudomonadota; class Gammaproteobacteria; order Burkholderiales; family Methylophilaceae; genus Methylotenera. The sequence continues at coordinate 15,435 of DIZU01000139.1, forward strand.
AGGGGGAGTGCCATAAGCCAAGCCATATAGCTGGTTAAGTCCACAAGGTTCAAAGCGTGATGGCATCACAAACATGTCGCATCCCGCCATAATTTGATGCGAAAGCGGTTCATTGTAGCCAATAGTTACACTTGCACGGCCAGGGTTTTGCGTTGCAATGGCTTGAAAGGCGATTTCTAACGCAGCTTCCCCTCCACCCAATAAAACAAATTGACAGCCAGCATCGAGTAAACGCTGCATATTAGGCAGTAGCATATCCAAGCCTTTTTGATGGGTAAGGCGACTTACCACGCCCAGCAATGGTGCGTCTGCATCAATATTAAGCCCACATTGTTGTTGCAATGCGCTTTTAACTTGTTTTTTTCCTGCAATTTTAGAGGCACTATAGTTTTTGATGAGATATGGATCGGTCTCGGGATTCCATTCATCGGTTTCGATACCATTCAAAATGCCCTTAATTTCATCACCGCGCTTGGCAAGTAAGCCTTCCAAGCCAAAACCAAAAGCCGCAGTCTGAATTTCTTTTGCATAACGTGGGCTTACTGTAGTAATCGCAGCAGCATAAAAAATACCAGCTTTGAGGAATGATAATTGACCGTGGTATTCAAAGCCTTCAATCGTAAAGCCTGCCTCAGGCAATCCTAAAGTTGACACAAAGTCTGGAGAATAGCAGCCCTGAAATGCCATGTTGTGAATGCTAATAATAGATTTAGCTTTTGTATTTTCAACCAACTTCATATAAGCCGGAGTTAAGCCAGTTTGCCAATCATTACAATGTACAATTTTCGGTTGCCAATCTTTGATAGGCGTTTCTGAACCACTCAGCAAAGCGGCTACTTTTGACAATATGCCAAAACGTATAGGATTATCTTGCCACTCGTTACCCTTAACGTCTGAATACGGTCCGCCATCACGCTCGTAAAGGCTTGCTGATTTAATTACGATAACTTTGATCAGGCTTCCAGCAATTGTGCCTAGCAAGAGCTCTGCATCACCAATAACAGGTAAATTGTGGATTGAGGCTATATACTGAAGGTCGTTAAGTTGATTTAACACAGCCGAGTAGCCTGGAATTAATATGCGAATATCTACACCTAAACTTTTTAAAGCGGAAGGAAGCGAGCCGCTTACATCTGCTAAACCACCAGTTTTGATCAGTGGAAAAACCTCTGAGCTTACAAATAACACTTTCAATGGCATAACTTTCTCGCTAAAGTTGTATGGTAATTAAATATATTAC
>DIZU01000009.1:0-2675 GCA_002429455.1 Methylotenera sp. UBA6020
GGCATGCCTCCGGTACTGGTTGGCGAAATACTGAATGCAGGTTGGAATGTAAAAGTAACGGATAATGTGGGTGGCGCGGCAAGGATCATCGACCAGTATGCACCGCATGTCGCCATAGCACAGTTTGATGGTTTAAATGATTCATTGGGGCGGCACCGGTCGAAAACCTTTTCCACAATGTGGAGCGTGTCGAATGGGTCGCCTTGCTACCTAAGGGTTGCATGGATAACCGTCACATTAAGCAATTAGTCAGCGAATCCTTCTATGATTTTCACACATTGCCACCGCTACCGGAAGGGTTGCTAGAAACGCTTGGTCACGCGTATGACATAGCTTCAATGAAGTGGGACGATGTCAGTGTGAAGCATGAATTGCTTCCGGGCGAGTACGAAATGATAGGCGCCAGTCCACCGATGCTGGATTTGTTTCGCAACATACGCAATGTTGCAGCAGTTGACGCGCCAGTCCTGATTACTGGAGAAAGCGGTACTGGCAAGGAACTAGTCGCACGCGCTCTGCATGAGAAATCCGGCCGGCAGCATATGCCGTTTGTGGCAGTCAAGTGCGGTGGGCTCCCAAACGGTCTTATTCAGTCAGAATTATCCGGTCATAAAAAAGCGTTAATCAGCACATAATAAGCCAAATTGAGGCGGCGGCGGGAGGCACTATTTTTTTGGATGAGATTGATGCTTTGCCACTAGCGCACCAAGTGAATCTTTTACTGTTTTTGCAGGAAAACACTATCGAACGCAAAGACGATGCTATGCCGATTCATATGGATGTGCGCGTACTTGCATCAACCCGCATTGATTTGGCGGCTGCCGTCGCAAAAGGGCGCTTCCACAAAGATCTTTATCATCGATTGAATGTATTGCAGATCAAAACGCCAGCACTATGTGATAGACAAGGTGACATAGAGCTGCTGGCTAAATACTTCTTCGACAAGTTTTGCCATGAGAAACGGCCCAACGTGAAAGGATTTTCTCCTGCGGCATTACACATGATGAATCAATACACATGGCCGGGCAATGTATGCGAATTAATCAGCCGAATCCGGCGCGCCATGGCGATGTGCGAGTGGCATTTAATTACCCCGGAAGATCTTGATCGACGTAATGGCAAGCGCCCCGTGTCCACGCAGGAGGCGGCTAGGAGCACTGCAGAAAGGGCTGCGATCGGCAATGCCCTGCAAAAAAACAATCACAATCTAGAAATAACATCCCGTAAACTCGGGGTATCACGCGTGACCTTGTACCGATTGATCCAGAAATATGAACTGACTTTCAAGACAGAAAATATCTTCGATACAATTTAAGGCATGTATTTCACGTATATTTCATAAGAAACCGCCTTTTCCGTTTTTCCAGCCGAGATGGACGAGGGTATGAAACAATGATGTGGGCTTCCCATATATTGATGAAAGGCGCTTGCCCTCAAAATTCCAGTGGATTCACATCAATCGCCCACCTGACCTTGGCAGCGATAGGCTGACCTCTTAACTGACTGACCAGGTTTTTAAGTAATTGCTGCAAAGCAGGTCGATGGCTCGCTTGCATCAATACATGACCACGCTCCATGCCTTTTAAGCGTTCCATTTGCGGTCGCACCGGGTCATACACCATCACCTCGTTATTGAAACCTCGCGCCAGATTGAATGCATGATTCAAAAACTGCTGTGCCAGTGTGTAGTCATTGGCTTCAGCGCGTAATAAGGCCGTAAATACATAGGGCGGAAACTGCACTTGTTCACGCTCTTGCAACATCGTATTGGCGTAACTGACGTAATCTTGGCTGCGTAATGCGTTAAACAGCACGTGTTCTGGAAATTGCGTTTGAATAATGACCTGGCCCGCTTTGTCAGCACGGCCTGCGCGGCCTGCCACTTGCATCAGCTGTGCAAATAGTCGCTCACTCGCACGAAAATCCGGGCTGTGCAGCGCACTGTCGGTATCGATTACGCCCACTAGCGTCAAATTAGGAAAATCATGTCCTTTGGCGAGCATTTGCGTGCCGACCAGAATATCGATTTCCTGACTGTGCACCTTGTCTAAAATCTCAACCAAGGCATGTTTACGGCTGGTGCTGTCGCGATCAACCCTGGCGATACGCGCGGTTGGCAGCAATTGCGCCAGTGTTTGCTCAAGCCGCTGCGTGCCATGCCCTGTTGGGTGCAAATCCGCATTGCCGCAACTTGGGCATTGTTGTGGCATTCTCTGCTCATGCCCACAATGATGGCAACGTAATCTTTTTTGCCCCAAATGCACTACCAGCTTGCTACTGCAACGCGTGCAAGGCGCAATCCAATGACAGGCTGAACACAACAGAACCGGTGAATAACCACGGCGGTTAATAAACAATAAGCTTTGCTCTTTGCGTGCTAATCTTAAACGTAACGCTACGATAAGTTGTGGCGTTAGACCTTGTTGCAGATGCACTTTGGTAGTGTCGATGCAGTCTATGCGTGGTAATTGTGCCGCCGTTACCGCACGTTGGTTCAAACTGAGCAAGCTGTATTTGTTAGGCGGTGATTGGCTGCCAGTTGCGTTGTGCCAACTTTCCAGCGCCGGTGTCGCCGAGCCCAGCACCACCGGAATGTTCAAGCGTTTTGCCCGCACCAGCGCCACATCGCGTGCATGGTAACGCATGCTATCCTGCTGTTTGTATGAGCTATCGTG
>DIZU01000009.1:2851-7772 GCA_002429455.1 Methylotenera sp. UBA6020
GGCGTTAAGTTGATTTCGGGCACTAGTACCAAAACCTGTGCGTCTTTATCCTCTAAAACATGCTGCATTAATCGAATGTATACCTCAGTTTTGCCGCTACCGGTAATGCCGTGCAATAGCCATGCTTTGAAAGCATGCGAGGCTTGCACAATTTGCTGCACCGCTAATGCCTGTTCTGCGTTTAACGCTGGCGCTAGCGTAGGCGGAACCTCAGGCAAACATAAAGCCGCTTGCACTTGCTGGCTGCTCACCCAGCCGTCAATCACCAGCTGTTTTGCCACTTTACGCGCACTGCTAGAAATGGCGTCTAAATCGGCTTCTGTCAATGCCTCACCCATGTGTAGTGCAGCAAATACACGGCGTGCGACTAACTGTCTTTTAGGAATTTGGTCAATATCTATCTGTTGCCCCAGCGCAGTCAATTGATAGGCATACTGCTTGCGTGACACCGCCGGGGCAATTTGACGTAAACGCGCCGGCAACGCAGACAACAAGGCTTGCCCAAACGGATATTGATAATAATCTGCGCTAAACTTAATCAAACTCAACGTTTCGGCGTCTATCGGCTGCTCATCTACAAACACCTTGGTCACCGGCTTCAATTTTTCAATGGCAAAGTCGCTGCTGTCAGCCATGCCCATCACAATGCCAATTTGGCTACGCCGACCAAAAGGCACCAGCACACGCTGCCCGATTTGCACAGCCTGACCACCACTCAAATAATCAAATAAGCGGTCTAAAGGTACGTCCAAGGCAATTTTTAGTATGGGTTGGGTCAATGTAATGGTTTGATTATTGTCAGATTAAAGAAATAAAGTGCGGCAGTAGGTTAAAATACGTTTTACTCTATTTTACTTAAGATACGAATTTGTTTTGAAAGCACATCTTACCCAATTACTAGCAACCGCCGCAAAAACTATTGCACCTGACATCGCCGATGTTAACATTTTGCTGGAGCGTCCTAAATCTGCAGAGCACGGCAATTTCGCCACCAATTTAGCCTTGATTCTGGCTAAACCACTCAAGCAAAACCCGCGTGCCATCGCCGCAAGCATTATCGCAGCGCTGCCTGCCAGTGACTATATTACTAAAACTGAAATCGCCGGCGCCGGTTTCATTAACTTCTTTTTAAGCCCGCAATCCAAACAAGTGGTGGTGAAAGAAATTTTAACCGCTGGCACGCAATACGGTCGCAACAATATTGGCAACAGTCAAAAAGTACAGGTGGAATTCGTGTCTGCCAACCCGACAGGTCCATTGCATGTTGGACACGGGCGTGGCGCGGCGGTCGGCGATTGCTTAGCACGCTTACTGGATGCCAATGGCTGGAGTGTAACGCGTGAGTTTTATTACAACGATGCCGGCGCACAAATTGATAACCTCACGTATTCTGTACTGGCTCGCTGCAAAGGCATCTCGACTGACGATGCGAGCTTTCCTGAAAATGGCTACCGTGGTGAATATATCAATGAGATTGCCACTGCCTATTTAGCCAAACAAACCGTAGTAGCCGACGATATTCAAGTCACCGCCAGTGGTGATGTAAACGACTTGGAGTCTATTCGCAGCTTTAGTGTCGCGTATTTACGACACGAACAAGACTTGGACTTGAAGGCTTTTCAAATCAAGTTTGACGTATTTTCCCTGGAAAGTGCGCTCTATGAAGAGGGCAAGGTCGAACAAACCGTGAAAGCTTTAATCAGCAGCGGCCATACTTATGAGCAAGAAGATGCGCTTTGGTTACGCACCACGGATTTTGGCGATGACAAAGACCGCGTCATGCGTAAAAGTGACGGCGGCTATACTTACTTTGTGCCCGACGTTGCCTACCATGCGGATAAATGGAATCGCGGCTTTGTGCGTGTGATTAACGAGCAGGGCGCTGATCACCACAGTACTATCACTAGAGTCCGAGCGGGTTTACAAGCGCTTGATATGGGCATTCCAGCCAACTGGCCTGACTATGTATTGCACCAAATGGTCACCGTCATGCGTGGCGGCGAAGAAGTAAAGCTCTCCAAACGTGCCGGCAGCTACGTGACCTTGCGTGACTTGATTGAAGAAGTAGGCTGCGATGCTACGCGCTACTTCTTGGCGGCTCGCCGGGCTGATTCGCAACTGGTATTTGATATCGACCTTGCACGCGCACAAACCAACGACAACCCCGTGTATTATATTCAGTACGCGCATGCCCGTATTTGCAGTGTGCTTAGCCAGTGGTTAAATCAAGGCGATGGCGTTGCAGCAAGCCTGATTGATGCTGATTTAAGCCCATTGAATACAGCACACGAAGCAGCACTGATGCAACGCTTGAGTGAATATCCCGAAATTGTTGAAAATGCAGCCACCGAGTTGGCGCCGCATGTCATAGCCAATTACTTAAAAGAATTAGCCAGCGATTTACACAGTTACTACAACGAATATAAATTTTTAATTGATGATGAAGCGGTTAAACTAGCGCGCTTAAGCTTAATCAGCGCCACCCGGCAAGTACTTAAAAACGGCTTAGATTTACTAGGCGTTACAGCCAAAGAAAGAATGTAGAGGTCAGAATTCATTATGAGTAGAGATTATAAACCAAGCCCAGATAGGCCAAAAAACACTAAAAAAGGCAGCCCTTTTTTAACGGGTTTATTGATTGGCTTTTTATTAGGCATTGCTGCATCGCTATCCGTGGTCATGTTTATTAAAGGTGGCGAGAGCCCTTTTAAAAATAAAGCGGGTCAAGAAATATCTAAACAACAATCCAAAGAACCGTCTAAAGACCAATCTAAAACAGGCTCTGAAGAAGCTGGGGCGGATACTAGCGCCTTACCTACCGCTGAAAATCCAAAACCAACCGCGGATGACAAAACACGCTTTGATTTTTACACCATTTTGCCGGGTAGCGAGAGCAAAGTAACGGCAGAAGAAGAAAGCAAACTGAAAGAAAACGCACCGCAACCGGTCGTGCAAAAAAGTTACTTTTTACAGGTTGGTGCTTTTCAAACCGAAGAAGAAGCCGACAACATGAAAGCAAAGTTGGCATTGCAAGGTTTTGAAGCCTTGGTGCAAACGGCGACCATTCCGGATAAAGGCGTGTGGCATCGTGTACGCGTTGGTCCGTTAAAAGATTTAGATCAAATCAATAAAACCAAAAAAGATTTATTAAACAATGGCTTTAAAGCGGATTTGATTAAGGTGAATAGCGAAAATCAATAAGCATTTATCCGGCCAACAATTGACTGGTTCATATTATTTAGTCTAGGATTGTCAGCCAAAGTAAAAGTCATACGTTTTGCAGTATGTTTAATGAGTAAATATCAACTCCAATAGAAATTCTCAATAGGCCAAGTTAAAAGGAAAGTCAAAGATGAAGAAGTTATTAAGTGCGTTAATGTTATTAGCCTCATTTAATGTGTTGGCGGCAGATCCTCAAATGGGTAAGGACTTTGATAAAACTGCACAAGCGATGCCTACCGATACGCCTAACAAAATTGAGGTCACCGAGATATTTTGGTATGGTTGTATCCACTGTTATCACATGGACCCTATCCTCAACGCCTGGGTCAAAAAATTACCCGCTGATGTCGTGTTTAAACGTGTACCAGGCTTGCCGCAACCTGCTTGGGCACCGATGGCAAAAGCCTTTTATGCCATGGATGATTTGAAATTATCCGATAAATTGCACACCGCACTGTTTGATGCGATTCATAAAGAAAAAGTGCTTAACCCTACGGATGAAGTCGCTACCATTGACTGGATGACCAAAAAAAGTGGTTTAGATAAGAAAAAAGTAGAAGAAGCGTTCAAATCATTCTCTATGAACAATAAATTGAACCGCGCTGCACAAGTTTTCCGCGCGTCTGGTGCAACCGGCGTACCTAGCTTTATCATTGATGGGCAATTCATTACCTCAAGCACCATGGCTGGTGGCAATGAACAAGCGCTCAAAACCGCAGACTTTATTATTGCCAATATACGCGCAGACAAAGCCAAAGTGGCTTCAGCAAAAAAGTAAAATCGTAAAAAGCACTAAAAAGGCTGTTTTAAAACCTGCTACCAAGTAACTTGTACACACAGCTACTTTTAGTTCTTGAGTATTAAGTCCTATTAATTAACCCGCTTTTACCTCATAGTAAAAGCGGGTTTTTTACATCCATCATCTTTAGGTACAATCAAACAATTCACTCAAGGCTTTGTTAGGACTTTATTTATGAAAGTTTTTATCACAGGTGCCTCAAGTGGCATCGGCGCAGCGCTGGCGCACGAATATGCAAAACGCCATCAAAATGAAAATACAACTATAGGATTAGTTGCCAGGCGTAGTGAGCACTTACAAGAACTACAGGCTTCATTACAAGGCGCTTATAAAATCAAATGTGCCATCTATCCGCTGGATGTACGCGACAGCGCCGCATTAGCTCTAGCCGCAGCAGATTTTATGCAGCAATACGGCACGCCAAATGTAGTGATCGCCTGCGCCGGCGTCAGCCGTGGCACACTCACCGAACATCAAGAGGATATTGCCGCATTTCAAGCGGTCATGGATATTAACGTACTCGGCCTGGTGCATACCTTTCAGCCTTTTATAGTAGCGATGCGTAAGGCAGGACAAGGCCAGTTGGTGGGGATCGCCAGCGTGGCCGGCATCCGCGGTTTACCGGGGGCAGGGGCTTACAGCGCCTCTAAAGCCGCGGCCATTGCCTATTTGGAAAGCTTGCGGGTAGAAATGGCGCGCGATAACATTGCGGTCACCACCATTGCGCCGGGCTATATTCGCACACCAATGACGGACGTTAACCAATATAACATGCCTTTTTTGATGAATGCGGACATTGCCGCGACCAAGTTTGTTAATGCGATTGAACATAAACGCCGCTTTGTGGTGATTCCCTGGCAGATGGGTTGGGTAGCAAGATTTATGCGTTTTATACCACCA
>DIZU01000006.1:0-7538 GCA_002429455.1 Methylotenera sp. UBA6020
GCGCATATATTCCGTGGGGAAGCCATATACTGGTTTACGGTCTTACGGGAATGACAGGACTGCTTAAGTTTTACAACTAAAAGCACTCTTGCAAAGGTCAACAAAATGAAATTTATAGACGAAGCAACGATTAAGGTATACGCGGGCGACGGTGGTAACGGCGTTGCAACTTTTCGTCGTGAAAAGTACGAACCTATGGGTGGCCCTAGCGGCGGTGACGGTGGCCGTGGTGGTTCTATCATCATCGAGGCCGATCGCAACATCAACACCTTGGTTGATTACCGCTATACGCGTGTTTTTCGCGCACAGCGCGGTGAAAATGGTCGCAGTGCGGAATGCTATGGCGCTAAAGGTGAAGATATGTTGTTGCGTGTGCCAGTAGGCACCGTGATTTCAGATAAAGCCAGCGAACAAATGTTGGTGGATTTGAGCGAGCATGGCCAGCGTGCACAAATGGCTATGGGCGGCAAGGGCGGCTTGGGTAATGTACACTTCAAATCCAGCTTGAATCGTGCACCGCGCCAATGTACTAAGGGCGATCCGGGTGAAGAGTTTGAGTTTTATTTAGAGCTTAAAGTGCTGGCTGACGTGGGCTTGCTAGGCATGCCGAATGCCGGTAAATCAACATTTATTCGTTCAGTGTCGGCTGCAAAACCTAAAGTCGCTGATTATCCATTTACCACATTGCACCCTAATTTGGGCGTAGTGCGCGTAGATACCGAGCGAAGTTTTGTTATTGCGGATATTCCCGGCATTATCGAAGGCGCTGCTGAAGGCGCAGGACTTGGTCATCAGTTTTTACGGCATCTTCAGCGTACCTCATTACTCTTGCATTTGGTTGATATTGCGCCGTTTGATGAAGCAGTTGACCCTGTGCATGAGGCCAAGGCGATTGTTGAAGAGCTGAGGAAGTATGATGAAGCGCTCTATGAAAAACCGCGTTGGCTAGTGTTGAATAAAATAGACATGCTGCCAGATTCGCAAGAAGTCGTGAAAAAATTCGTTAAAGATTACGGCTGGAAAGGTCGCGTGTTTGCAATTTCAGCCATTAGCGGCATCGGCTGTAAAGAGCTCACATACGCGATCATGCAGCATATTGAAGAAAATAAACATTCGGTTGATGATGCTTTAGTGGATACTGGTTTGATCAACGAAAGTGCTTCGGGCAAAAGAACTGCAGATCACAAAACTACAGATAAAGATGTGACAAAAAAAGACGCTTAGAATGAAGTCGCCAGAACTTAAATCCAAAGTAATTAAAGCAAAAGTAACCAAGTCTCCACAATTGAAATCTCTAGTGCTGGATGCAAAAGTAATTGTAGTTAAAGTCGGTTCTAGCCTGGTTACCAATAATGGTAATGGTCTAGACCGCATTGCTATTGCTGAATGGGCGGTGCAAATCGCAGCTTTGGCACAACAAGGCAAACAGATCGTATTGGTTTCAAGCGGCGCAATTGCCGAGGGCATGCAAAGGCTGGGCTGGAAAAAGCGCCCAACTGCAGTAAATGAATTGCAAGCTGCCGCTGCCGTGGGGCAAATGGGCTTAGTGCAAATGTATGAAAGCTGTTTTAGTCAGCATCAATTACACACGGCACAAGTACTACTCACGCATGATGATTTGGCTGATAGAAAGCGTTATCTCAATGCACGCAGCACGTTACGGACTTTACTGGATTTGAAAGTCATTCCAATCATCAATGAGAATGACACGGTAGTGACCGATGAAATTCGTTTTGGCGATAATGATACATTAGGTTCATTAGTGGCTAATTTGATAGAGGCCGATGTTTTGGTGATCTTAACCGATCAGCAGGGCTTATATTCTGCGGACCCACGTAAAGACAAAAATGCAACATTCATCCAGCATGCTACAGCGGGTGACGCTGCGCTAGAGCAAATGGCCGGTGGTGCCGGCAGTAATGTAGGTACTGGCGGCATGTTAACCAAGATACTTGCTGCTAAACGCGCTGCACGCAGTGGCGCAAATACGGTGATTGCCTCAGGCCGTGAAAAAGATGTGTTGGTGCGTCTGGCAGTGGGCGAGGTGATTGGTACGCATTTGCAAACAACGGAAATGAAAACTACCGCACGCAAGCAATGGTTGGCGGATCATTTGCAGTTACGTGGCAAGCTAACGCTGGATGCTGGCGCCGTCAAAGTGATTAAACAAGACGGAAAAAGTTTATTGCCAATTGGTGTAACAGCGGTTGAAGGTGGGTTTGAGCGTGGTGAAGTGGTCGCATGTTGTGATGTGGACGGCGTAGAAGTTGCACGCGGTTTAGTCAATTACTCGGCCATGGAAGCCTTACGTATCATGCGTAAGCCCAGTAGTGAGATTGAAAGTATTTTGGGCTATGTAGAAGAGTCAGAGCTCATACATAGAGATAATCTGGTCTTACTTTAATTGTTGCCATCAATTATTGGTATATTCGGTTTAAAAGAAAAACAGAAGGAACGTCGATGGAAAAACAACCGTTAGTAGCCATCATTATGGGGTCTGATAGTGATTGGCCTATTATGAAAGCCGCGGCGCAAATGCTGGCTGATTTTGATATTGCATATACCGCAGAAGTGATTTCAGCACACCGTACACCGGATCTAATGTTCAGTTTTGCTGAAGGTGCTGCTAAAAAAGGCTTGCAAGTGATTATTGCTGGTGCAGGCGGCGCTGCACATTTGCCGGGAATGGTGGCGGCAAAAACTACTTTGCCCGTATTGGGTGTGCCAGTGCCTTCTAAGCATTTGCAAGGCCAAGATTCATTACTTTCTATTGTGCAAATGCCCAAAGGTATCCCTGTTGCCACTTTTGCCATCGGCGAAGCTGGCGCGGCTAATGCCGGCTTATTTGCTGCTTCTATATTGGCTAATCATGATGCCGGATTGGCGCAAAAGCTATCAGAATTTCGTGTTAAACAAGCAGATAAAGTACAGCAGATGGTGCTTGGTGATAAACCGTAAGAAAAAACCATCGCTATTATTTCGTTTAATTTTCAGTCAAAAATACAAAGCTAACCGTATCAAAATATGAGCAATAACACCTTAGAACATCATTCAGTAATTTTACCGCCTGCCATGTTAGGCATGTTAGGCGGTGGCCAGCTTGGTCGTTTTTTTGTGATCGCCGCACAAGAAATGGGCTATCGCGTTACCGTATTGGACCCAGATGCAAGCAGTCCGGCAGGTAAAATTGCCGACGTGCATATTTGTGCCGCCTTTGATGATAAAGATGCGCTAGCGACTCTAGCCAAATCTTGTCAGGTGATTAGTACCGAATTTGAAAATGTGCCGGCAGATTCATTATCATTTTTAGCCGAAACCACTTCTGTCCGACCTGGTGCGCAGAGCGTGGCCATTGCCCAGCATCGTGTGAGTGAAAAAAACTTTCTTAAAGAGGCTGGTTTGCCTGTAGCACCATATGCTGTGATCGATGCTGCAGCGGACTTGCCTGATGATGACAGCGATATTTATCCGGCGATTCTAAAAGTAGCGCGGTTTGGCTATGATGGTAAAGGTCAAGCAAGGGTTAAGAATCAACAAGAAGCGCAATTGGCCTATGCACAGTTTGATCATGAAGAATGCGTGCTGGAGAAAATGCTGAAGCTCGATTATGAGGTTTCTGTAGTATTGGCCCGCGATGTGCATGGTAATGTTGCGACCTTTCCTACCGCGGAAAATAGTCATCTCAACGGTATACTAGATGTTTCTATTGTGCCAGCGCGAGGTAGTGATGCGATCAACCATCAAGCGCAGAAACTGGCGATTATGGTGGCTGAAAAGCTCGATTATACGGGTGTAATAGGCGTAGAGTTTTTTGTATGTAATGGTGAGTTGCTGGTTAATGAAATGGCACCACGCCCACATAACTCTGGTCATTACACCATCGATGCCTGTGTTACCAATCAGTTTGAGCAGCAAGTGCGCGTGATGGTGGGGCTGCCATTGGGTAGTAGTCGACAACATAGTCCGGCGGTGATGGTTAATTTATTAGGCGACATTTGGCCTACTAGCTCTGAGCAGAACCTGCGGGCAGAGCCTGCTTGGCAGTATGCACTCAATAATCCGCTACTTAAAATGCATTTGTATGGCAAGCGTGAAGCACGCCCGGGCCGTAAAATGGGACACTATACGGTTATTAATGCTAGTCGTGATGAAGCCATTAAACAAGCCATGCAAGTGCGTGCAGAGTTGAATATTAGCAACTAATTACTTAAATCCCCGCAGAGCAATAAAAAAGCCGAACATTCGTTCGGCTTTTTTATTGCTGTAAGCTTTTATTTAAAAAAAAGCTTACTAAATATAAATCTTAAGCCATCGCTTTAATTGCTGCGTTTAGGCGGCTTTTATGACGTGAAGCTTTGTTTTTATGGATGATCTGTTTATCCGCAATACGGTCGATCACGCTTACATTCTCGCTGTAAGCAGCAGTAGCAGCGGCTTTGTCACCAGCTTCTACTGCTTTAATAATTTTTTTAATCGCTGTACGCAAAGTAGAACGCAAACTTGCATTGTGAGCACGTTGCTTAACTGCTTGACGAGCACGTTTTCTTGCTTGTGCGGTATTTGCCATTTTTTTTCCTAAAAGCCATTCAAAATACGAAGCCCATAATAATAGCTATTTTATAAATATATTGCAAGTTTTAATCAAGTAAATATCATCAGGACTTCGCTGAAAATACAATTTTCGTACCCGCAAGGGCGCTCCGACATGCTAAGCACCCGAAGTGCTTGCAAAGTCGCATGCGCAATACTTGCTTATTGTTCACAAATTTTTTCACTTACATATTTAATGTATGTCGTGCTCAAATTTTGGCACACGCCTTGTCTAGCGTATCGCACTGATCTTACAGCTTTAGCTGCTTAGGTTGGTGCCCTTAAACTGGTAAAACTTGAATTTTTAGCGGTATCCTTCAGCAATTACCGCGTGACGACTGGCTTGCATGATAAAATCGTGCAATATGTTGTTAATACGCAATTTTCTTAAAAATTATAAAGCATGAATCTACTCAAAGCGCTGGCCAAAGTTGGTAGCATGACCTTTGTTTCACGCATATTAGGTTTTGTGCGCGACACACTCATAGCACGTGTATTCGGTGCTGGCATGCTCAGCGATGCATTCATCGTGGCTTTTAAGATTCCCAATTTGTTGCGTCGAGTTTCAGCCGAGGGCGCGTTTAGTCAAGCCTTTGTGCCTATTCTAGCGGAATATAAAAGCCAGCGCAGTTTCGATGAAACACATAACCTTATCAACCGTGTTGCCACCTGGCTGGGCTTGATTCTGGTGGTGGTCACTTTGTTAGGCATGCTGGCTGCACCTTGGATAGTCACATTGATAGCTCCGGGCTTCAGGGCTAATCCGGCAAAAATGCAGCTCACGGTTGAGTTGTTGCGTATCACGTTCCCGTATATTTTCTTCATTTCACTGGTTTCCATGGCGGGCGGGGTGCTCAATACTTATAACCGTTTTGGCATCCCTGCTTTTACGCCAGTGTGGCTTAACGTTTCAATGATAGCGGCAGTATTGTTTTTTGCGGACCATTTTGCTGAGCCAATTAAAGTACTGGCTTGGGCTGTTTTTTTTGGTGGTTTTTTACAGTTGCTGTTTCAAATACCCTTCTTAAAGCAAATTGGGCTATTGCCCAAGTTTGACCTGCACCAAAACGATGATGGTGTATGGCGTATTTTAAAGCTGATGGGTCCTGCCGTATTAGGGGTTTCTGTGGCGCAGATTTCGATGATTACCAATACTATTTTTGCTTCGTTTCTGGATACCGGCAGCGTGAGCTGGTTGTATTATGCGGATCGCTTGATGGAGTTTCCTACCGGTGTATTGGGTGTGGCATTGGGTACGATATTGCTGCCAAGTTTATCTAAGGCTTACTCCGGCAGCGATGAGAGTGAATACTCACAACTATTAGACTGGGGCTTGCGTTTAACCTTTATTTTAGCGGCGCCTGCGGCCGTTGCATTGGCGGTGTTGGCCGCACCGTTAGTGATTGCGTTATTCCATTATGGCAAATTTACCGCTCACGATGCATTAATGACAGAGCAAGCGCTCATCGCTTATAGCATAGGTTTGATAGGGTTGATTTTAGTTAAAATTTTAGCACCAGGTTTTTATGCGCGACAAAATATCAAGACCCCAGTAAAAATCGCAATATTTACGTTAGTGATAACGCAATTGATGAATGTGTTGTTTATCTTTGTGTTGCCCTTGCGGCATGCGGGTTTGGCGCTGGCTATCGGCTTGGGCGCGTGTATCAATGCTGCGCTACTGTATTATCACTTGCGTAAAGCCCATATTTATCAACCGCAACCAGGTTGGTTAGCCTTCTTGTTTAAATTGCTGGTTGCATTAAGCGTGATGGGAGTGGCGCTCTACTTCGCGATGGGGGATACGAGCGCATGGCTAAATTTTGGTTTGATAAAACGGCTGCTATACATCAGTGGCTTGGTGGTATTAGGTGGCGTGAGTTACTTTGCAACCTTGATGTTGTTAGGGTTTAGGCCTCGTGATTACATCCGTAGGGTTTATCATTAAATGCAAGTTTTTCGGCATATCACTTCTCAACCTTTGTTAACTACATTGCCGCCAGTTGCGCTGCAACCAACATGTGCGCTAGCTATTGGTAATTTTGATGGCATGCACTTAGGGCATCAGGCTTTATTAAAAAAACTCACTCAAACCGCGCAAGCGCTTAATTTAACTTCTGCGGTGATGACGTTTGAGCCGCATCCACGTGAGTTTTTTACACCAGAAAGTGCGCCAGCACGGCTATGTTCATTGCGTGAAAAGTTGGAGCATTTTGCCGATGCAGGTGTTGAACGCGCTTATGTATGCCGTTTTAATCGACGTTTTGCCCAAGTCACGGCAGGCGAATTTATGCAGGCCATTTTGCGCGACTCACTCAATGCACAAGCCATTTTAGTGGGTGAAGATTTTAGGTTTGGTGCTATGCGCGCTGGATCGATTATCGACTTTGTAGAAGCTCAGTTTAATTTAATCAGCTTGCCACAAGTCAATTTAGCGGGCGCCCGTGTTTCCAGCACCCGCGTACGCTCGGCTCTGGCGGTTGGTAATTTTCAAGAGGCTGCCCTACTGCTGGGCCGGCCTTATAGCATGAGTGGCAAAGTCGTGCATGGTGCTAAACGTGGACGGCAATTAGGTTTTCCTACCGCCAATATTCATATGCGACATGAGCGACCTGCATTTACCGGTGTGTATGCGGTAAAATTAGACGGTTTGCATGGCGTGGCTAATTTGGGCGTACGCCCAACCATCGCGGGTGTACCTAAGTTGTCATTAGAAGTGCATGTACTTGATTTTAATGGTGATCTGTATGGTAAGCATGTGCATGTGACGTTTTTACACAAAATACGTGATGAAGTAAAGTTTGAGAGTTTGGATGCGTTAAAAGCGCAAATCGCACAAGATGTTATCGTTGCGAGAAATTTTTTCTTGTAGGCGCGACCCTTTGAGTTTATCAAATGGAACCGCGTGAATCGCGGCTGAAACCGCTCCTGCATAATAGTGTTGGATG
>DIZU01000006.1:7586-10308 GCA_002429455.1 Methylotenera sp. UBA6020
CTGCATAATAGTGTTGGATGATGAAATGACCGAAGAAAACAATAAAGAGCAAAATAAATACAAATTGAACCTGCCTGAAACCAAATTTCCCATGCGGGGTGATTTGGCCAAGCGCGAACCTGCCTGGTTAAAACAATGGCAAGATAAAAAGCTCTATGAACGTATTCGCAAGGCTCGCGCAGGCGCTAAAAAATTCATTCTGCATGATGGCCCGCCGTATGCCAATGGTGATATTCACATCGGTCACGCGGTGAATAAAATCTTAAAAGACATTATCGTTAAATCTAAAACCATGAGTGGTTTTGATGCGCCTTATGTGCCCGGCTGGGATTGCCACGGCTTGCCAATTGAGTTGGTCGTAGAAAAAAATCACGGTAAAAATATTGACCCGGCGAAATTTCGTGAGTTGTGTCGCGAGTATGCAGCTGAACAAGTTGCGCGCCAAAAGAAAGATTTTATTCGTTTAGGTGTATTGGGTGATTGGGATAATCCTTATCTGACAATGGACTTTAAGACTGAAGCCGACATCATGCGCGCTTTAGGTGAAATCTATAAAAATGGTTATTTGTATCAGGGTAGTAAACCCGTACATTGGTGTGTGGATTGTGGCTCTGCATTGGCTGAGGCTGAGGTAGAGTATGAAGATGTGAATTCACCCGCGATAGATGTTAAATTTGAAGTTGTTGATAAGAAAGGTTTTTGGGACAAAGTAACAGGTAGAGTTTTTGCCGAAGGTGAAAGAAGGCCACTCTCTGTTCGGCGCGGAGATGAGAGCAAGCCAGTTAATTTTGTTATCTGGGACTACCACACCCTGGACATTACCTGCGAATCAGGCGGTATGTTTGAATCCTGATTTTTACTATTACGTCATAGAGTTTGACGATGAGTTTATTGTTTTAGCAAAAGATTTGTATGAAGGTGCTCTGAAAAGGTATGGGAAAGAATCAAATAACCCTAGCTATTTTAGTTATCCGGGAAGTGATTTAGAAGGAGTGCAATTAAAACACCCTTTTGACAATCGCACAGTACCTGTGATTTTGGGTGATCATGTGACTGCTGATGCAGGTACTGGTGCAGTGCATACTGCAGCTGCACACGGTAATGATGACTGGCTTGTGATGAAAGCTAACTTTCCTAACGAAAAGCCACGTATTTTAATGGGTGGAGATGGCAAGTTCTTCAATAGTGAGCTGGTTGAGTTTGAAGCGATACGCGGTTTAACAAGACAAGATGCGAATAAAGTGATTCTTGCCAAAATGCTAGAAACCGGCAATTTGTTGGCAAGCGTACGGTTAAACCACAGCTTTCCACATTGCTGGCGCCATAAAACGCCATTGATGCAATTAGCTACCCATCAGTGGTTTGTGGGTATGAATGAGCAAGATGCAGTTGGAACAAGTTTGCGCGAACACGCGAACAAAGCGGTTGATGAAACCGAATTCTTCCCAAGCTGGGGTCGCGCGCGCCTAGAGGCCATGATTAAAAATCGCCCTGATTGGTGCGTATCGCGCCAACGTAATTGGGGCGTGCCTATGCCGTTTTTTGTGCATAAAGAAACAGGTGAGCCGCATCCGCAAACTTCTGTTTTATTAGAACAAGCCGCTTTGTTGGTCGAGAACACAGGCGTTGAGGCGTGGTTTAGTTTAGATGGTGCTGCCTTTTTAGCGCAACATGCGGCAGATAATGCCGCTGAGTACAAAAAGGTAACCTATACGCTAGATGTCTGGTTTGATTCTGGCGCGACGCATGCAGCTGTGTTGAAACGTCGGCCTGAATTACAGTTCCCTGCAGATTTGTATTTAGAAGGTTCAGATCAGCATCGCGGTTGGTTCCAGTCTAGCCTACTTACTGGTTGTGCGATTGATGGCCGTGCACCTTATGAAGCCTTGCTGACTCATGGTTTTGTGGTGGATGGTTCTGGCCACAAAATGAGTAAATCTAAGGGTAATGTAGTTGCGCCGCAAAAGGTGATGGACACTTACGGCGCGGATATTTTACGCTTATGGACAGCCTCTACTGATTACTCTGGTGAGCTGACAATTTCGGATGAAATCTTAAAACGTGTGGCAGAAAGCTATCGCCGCATTCGTAATACCATGAAGTTCTTACTGGCGAATTTGGCTGATTTTGATGCCAAAAAAGATTTACTGCCCGTCAGTGAGTGGCTGGAAATCGACCAATATGCTTTAGTGCTGACAGAAAAACTGCAAACAGAGGTGTTGGCCGATTACGACCGTTACGAATTTCATTTAGCCGTTCAGAAATTTGTGAGCTTTTGCTCAGAAGATTTAGGCGGGTTTTACTTAGATATTCTTAAAGATCGACTTTATACCGCAGGCGAAACTTCGCATGCGCGCCGTGCTGCGCAAAGTGCGCTGCATCACATTACGCATAGCATGATGCGTTTGATGGCACCAATACTCAGCTTTACCGCTAATGAAATCTGGCAAACGCTGGAACTGGATGCTGATAGCACGGTGTTTGAAGATCATTGGTATGAATTGCCGCAACATGGTATGAGTGATTCTGATATCAGGGCATGGAAAGATATTTTGGACGTACGTGCATATACGAATAAAGCGATTGAAGAGAAAAGAGCGCAGGGTTTGGTGGGGTCTTCGTTACAATCCGAGCTGGATATCTATGCTGATGGAGACACCTATGAGTCTTTAAGCAGATTGAACGATGATTTACGTTTCGTGCTTATTACCTCGCGTGCAAC
>DIZU01000006.1:10495-12991 GCA_002429455.1 Methylotenera sp. UBA6020
GCCGATGTTGGCGCGGAGGCGGCACATCCACAAATCTGTGCACGTTGTGTAAGCAATTTATTTGCTGCAGGTGAGGCACGTGCATATGCGTAAGTGGCTGGTAGTCAGCGCCTTTGTCATCGCACTGGACCTTTACACCAAGCACTTGGTGCAAGGCGCTTTTGCTTATGGTGATCAGTTAACCATCACCAGCTTTTTTGATTTAGTGCGCTATCACAACGAAGGTGCGGCATTCAGCTTTTTAGCGGATGCTGGCGGTTGGCAAAAGCTGTTTTTTAGCGGAATTTCAATCGTGGCGATTGTTGTCATTAGCTATCTGATCCGCAAGCATCAAACGCAGAAACTTTTTTGTTTAGGTTTAGCCTTAGTGTTAGGTGGCGCAATTGGTAATTTATATGACCGTGTCACGCTAGGGTATGTGGTGGATTTTCTTTATTTCCACTATCATAATTTTTATTGGCCAGCATTTAATGTGGCTGATAGCGCGATTTGTGTAGGTGTAGGGCTGTTGTTATTGGATAGCTTTAAAACCGCGCAAAAATAAATCACCGATACACGCATAAGCACTGATCAAATAGAGGTTCAAATGCCGGATTGGAAAAAACTCATCGAAGGTAAAATTGCTCTGGCAAAACGCGGCGCAACGCCGGGCAAAGCTAATGCTAATAATCGTGTGCCTGCCGGTCAAACCGAAGTTAAAAACTTTCCGGTACTTGATATGGGCATCAAGCCGAGTATAGATAAAAGTGAATGGTCACTACGTGTGTATGGCTTGGTGGGAGAAGAGCTCAACCTTGACTGGGCAGCGTTTCAAGCACTGCCGCAAATCACCAACGTATCAGACTTTCATTGCGTTACCCGTTGGAGTCAGCTCGATATGGATTGGCAGGGTGTTCGTGCCCGAGATATTTTGGCGCTTGCCATGCCGCTTGAAACCGCAAAGTTCGTAACTTTACATAGTTACGATGGTTACACCACCAATATTGCACTAGAGGCGTTATTGGATGATGATGTGATTATTGCGCATTCAGTGCTGGGTCAGCCACTTACACGTGAGCATGGTGGTCCGGTGCGTATGATCGTGCCTAAACGCTATGCTTGGAAAAGTGCAAAATGGCTGCAAAGCATAGAGTTGCACGCCGAAGATAGACCCGGCTTTTGGGAAGTGCGTGGCTACCACAATTATGCCGACCCGTTTTTAGAGCAGCGTTTTTCTGATGATGAATAAATTTAGCCTGATTACTCATTAGCCAAGTAGATTACCAAAGAGTTAAGTGACGAGCTAATAGATGTTCCGTCTTTAGTCTCCAAAATACTCAAGCTTAAATGCTGATCGCAGTAATATTCAGGCTGTTTTTAGAATGTTAAAGATTGCGTATAATAAGCGCTTATGTTCTGTAAGCGTAGCCGATTAATTATAAGTAAAGCCATTCTGTTGGTGATGGTGTTCGCTTCGCTGGCGCCTACACTTTCGTATGCTTTTGCTAGTACCGGTAGTATTGGCGGCGCAGGTAAAAGCCTCTGGCAAGAAGTATGCTCTGCACAGGGCGCAAAGCGAATCGCAACAGGCTTTACCGTCAACGCGCCAACGTCAGCACCAGCAACTAACCGCAGTTCTATTCCTACGGCGATGCACTTTGAGCATTGCCCTTTTTGCTTAAGTCACGTTGCTGCTTTACCAATGGTTGATTCTGTACCTTTGGTTATATTAGATACTGGTAGGTTTTTTCTACAAACCTATTACCTGGCTCCTGTTTTAACCGCGCTTTTCCAAAGCGACCATCCCAGTCGCGCCCCACCACTCTAATCAGTTAACTCTTTTAGGCTTACTTTGACGCTATTTAACGCGTTGAGGCTATTGGTTTATTGAGGACACGATTGTTCGTGGCTAAATGATTAGGGAATTACCATGTTTAAATCTTTCAAAAATGCAGGCCTATTCGTAGGCTTGTTATTACCTGTATTACTCATGTCTAGTTATGCTGCACATGCCAGCTGTGGAGGCGCATTTTGTAATTTAAGTACCGATTGGGATACGCAAGGTGTAGCAAGTAAGCCTGGCGTACGATTGGATTTACGGGCTGAATTTATTGATTTAGACCAATTACGGCACGGTACCCACAAAGTCCAGCCTGCTGGTGAGGTGGATGAACATGATGAGGTGCGTACTATCAATCGTAATTTGCTTGCAACAATAGATTGGAACATTAACCCAACTTGGGGTGTTACGGTTAAGTTGCCAATGGTGAGCCGTGCTCACCAGCATATTTTTAACGCGGACGATGGCGCAGGAGGCACAGAGCCAGAACTCGAAAAGTGGAATTTTTCAGGGATAGGAGATGTGCAAGCACTGGCAAGATATCGTTTTTATAATGACGAGACTAGCCATGGCACGTCTAGTAATGCGGGCTTGCGTTTTGGTCTTAAATTGCCTACTGGCAGCATACATAAAAGCAATAGTGAAGAGGCTGCAGAGCGTACCTTGCAGCCAGGTAG
>DIZU01000006.1:13167-15877 GCA_002429455.1 Methylotenera sp. UBA6020
GGCATGTGGCAGCAAGCCGAATCAGAACGTGATGATTTTAAACCGGGTCGTAAGCTTGGCGCCGATGTTGGTATGAGTTATAGCGCAACGCCAGACCTCAATTTATTATTACAGCTCAATTTTCAACATAAAGCTAAAGACAGCGGTGCGAATGCTGAACCTGCAGACTCTGGTGGTCATTCTATCAATTTAAGCCCGGGCTTTAGCTATCGCGTTGCATCCGGCACGCAAGTGTATGGTTTTCTACAAAAACCCATCTATCAATATGTAAATGGTGCGCAACTGACTGCTGATTGGTCCGTGGCCTTTGGCATCAATACCCTGTTTTAATATTAGATATTTGCTTTTCAGGTCAATACAATCAGGCATACTCTAACAATGAAGTTTTATTATTTGGTTAAAACATGACGCGTTACTTGATTGCTTTAAGTTTATTTTGTTGTACTTTTAACGTGTCCGCTCATGAAGAACAAGCGCAGCAACAGCAAAACGTAACGTTGGCAGTCAGCGTCGCGTTTGATGCTACCGGTAATTTGTGGCGTGTGAGTACCAATGGCGACTTTGTGCAGGTGGATGTCAGCAGTGATTTGGGCAAAAGCTTTTCTAAACCCATTCCAATTAACTTGCAAGCGCAAAAAATTGCAGCAGATGGAGAGGCGCGACCGAAGATCGTTATTGGGCCTGAAGGTAATATATATCTTACATGGACAGAAGTGTTAAGTACGCCATTCACGGGTTATATCTGGTTTACGCGTTCAATCAATGGCGGAAAAACCTTTGAGACACCCATCATCGTGCATCAGGACCGTGCTGAAATCACGCATCGGTTTGATGCGCTCAATGTCGCGCAAACGGGTAATTTTAAGGGTAATGTCACTGTGGTTTGGGTAGATAAACGCGATTTAATCGCCGCCAAAGTGGTCAATAAACCCTATGAGGACTCAGCGATTTACTATGCAGTCTCTACCAACAAAGGCGCATCTTTCGCTATCGACCAAAAGCTTGCCGATGGTAGTTGCGACTGTTGCCACATTGTCACCGTCAATAAGCCTGATGGCACCGTAGTGGCGATGTGGCGCCATGTGTTTGAGGGTGGTGAGCGCGATCAAATGATTGCCGAAATACCTCTTAAAGCTAATCAAGCGCCTATAGTCATGCGCGCTACTTTCGGCCATTGGAAGATTGATGGTTGCCCACATCAGGGCGAGGCAATCGCTACTGGCGGTGAGGGGCCGGATTGGTGGGGTTACCACATGGCGTATTTTGATGGTAACGATGCTAAACCGGGACTTTACTATAGCCGTATGGATGGCGTAGCGTGGGCATCTTCACCTCCTAAAAAGTTTGGCAATAATAAAAATCAGGCAAGGAACTCAGCCCTTTTGAGCATAGGCGAAAAAGTGTGGCTGGTATGGCGTGAGACTGAAGCTAAAAACAATACCATTCTCGGCATGTTTTCCGATGATGGCGGCAGGAACTGGCAGGATGCCAAAGTGTTGGTTAGCAGCACTGATAAGGCGGATTATCTGCAATTATTGGCTTTTCAAGGTCAGCCGTACCTGGCTTGGAATACCTTGGAAAAAGGTTTTCAGTTGTTAGGCTTGTGAATCAATAATCAATCTGACTTATAGGCACCATACTTTTGTGCTGTGCGTTAATTCCATCCAGATTGCCCATGCACTCGCGCTACTTAACAACAAGCCTGCAAGGCGCATGCCATAGGGTTCTACTAGATTGGTTCTAAGTTTTAACCATAACCACGGTGCAAAAAACAAAGATGCGCTTGAGCCCAGCGCAAATGCCGCCATACTCAGCGCGCCGCCAAGTGGATTGCCGTTGAATGAGGCGATGATGAGCGCTGAATAAAGTAAACCGCAGGGCATCAACGCCCACAGCATGCCAATATAAAAATGGCCGCCTTGTACGTGACTTAGTTTTTTAACATATTGCCAAATATTGCGTCCAGCCCGGTCTACCCAAACAGGTTGGCGTGCGTAAACGACCAGTAAAGCACCCCAAAAAAATACTAGCACATGAAAAAAAGTCCAGAGCGGGTGGAGTGCCGCGCTATAGCTGGATAACCACGCGATGCTCTGTATCGCAAAGGTGGCAATAGCACCGAGTGCCGCATAGCCACACAATCGGCCTAGATGATAGAGTTGAATGGCATAGGGCTGCTGTTGCGATTGTGTAAACGAAGTGCAGGCGGCGCCGCACATCGCGACACAGTGCGGGCCACCGGCTAGCCCCATCAGTAGCGCACTGCAGATTAGCGGACTGAGGTTAAGTGCTGTTAGCATTGTTACTGCTGTTTGCTAACGCCGGTAGCCGCGTGGTTACGGGCAAGCATCGCTGGCGCCAGCGCGTTTCTTTCGGCGATTGTTTGGGCATCCGGTGTTTTTGCAGTTGGTGTTGCGTCACCTAGTGTTTTGTCACCCAGTGTTTTGTTAATCTCAATACCCTTACGATAATAATCTTCATCTACCACTGGGTCTCGATGACTTACTGCAATATAAACCGTAATTAGACTAGCGACCACTACTGCCGCTGGCCCACCGAATGCTAACCATGCATAGCCGTAATGCCACCAGGCTTTTGCTGGTTGGGTCTCAGCTGGTTTGGCTGTAGTTTGTTTAGCTTTACTTTGTTTCGCAGGCATGATTTTCATCCTTTATGTATGTAACTGCTTATCGAGCCATATAAAAAATAG
>DIZU01000127.1 GCA_002429455.1 Methylotenera sp. UBA6020
CATTATTTAAAGTAAAAAATTTAAAGTTAAAAAAATATCAACTACGCCGTATGTGTATTGTCTTTAATTGATTGAACGGACACTTTTCCACGCATCACGCGATATACCCATGATGTGTAAAGCATGATAAGTGGTAAGAAAATAATGGTGACGATAAACATAATGCCTAACGTTTTTTTGCTGGAAACGCCATCCCATATGGTTAAGCTGCTTACGGGGTCTGTGCTGGAAGGCATGATGAACGGGAACATTGAGAAACCGGCGGTCAAGATGATGCCTGCAATAGCGATGCTACTAAACACAAATGCAGTGCGCTCATTTTGGAATCTAGCACTCAATAGCGCTAATGATATTCCAGCAAAGCCCGCGATTGGCGCAAGTATCATCCATGGATACGTGTGGTAATTGCTGAGCCAGGCACCAGCAGATTTTTCTACTGTTTTTGTTAAGGGATTAAGGGCAACATTGACATCTTGCATCGAAGTAATGTGATAGCCATCAATGCCGTAGGCGATCCAGACTCCGGCCAGTGTAAAACTGACTGCACATACAAGGCCTGCAAAGAATGCTGCTTTCTGCGCACGTTTTTGTATCGTGCCCTCGGTGCGTAATTGTAAGTAAACTGCGCCATGCATCATGAGCATCGTTAAGCTGACTACGCCGCACAATAGCGCAAATGGATTCAGCAATGCCCAAAAGCTACCGGTATAAAATGAACGCAAGGTATCGTCGTAATGAAAAGGCAAGCCGATGAACAGGTTGCCGAATGCCACGCCAAACACCAAGGCCGGAACCGCTCCTCCAGTAAACAGTGCCCAGTCCCAACCATTGCGCCAGTGTGGGTTGGGTAACTTGCTGCGAAAATCAAAACCGACCGGGCGGAAAAATAGCGCAAATAAAACAAGCAGTAACGCGAAGTACAGCCCGGAAAAAGCCGCTGCGTAGACTAGCGGCCATGCGGCGAAAATGGCGCCTGCTGCAGTGATCAGCCAGGTCTGGTTGCCCTCCCATGTGGGGCCAACAGTATTAATGATGACCCTGCGTTCCTCATCTGATTTACCCAGAAACGGTAGCCACACAGTCACGCCCATATCAAAGCCATCCGTCACGGCGAAGCCGATAAGCAGTACGCCGATAAACAGCCACCAGATGAGTTTTAGCGTTTCATAATCAAAGAATGTCATGATGTACCTTCTTAAGCGTGAAAAACTTCAGCTTGCTTTTTTTCAAAAAAGTATTGGCCAGTATGCAGGCTGGATGGGCCTAGTCGGGCATATTTGAACATCAGGAACATTTCTATGGCCAGTAACAGTGTGTAAAAACCAATAAGCCCGGTAAGGCTAAAATATAAATCGCCGGTAGTTCGTGAGGATGAAGACAAGTAGGTTGGCAATATGCCTGAAATCGTCCAAGGCTGGCGACCCATCTCAGCAACAACCCAACCCATTTCAGCGGCAATCCATGGTGCCGGTATGGCATACAGCGCCAAGCGTAACAGCCATGTTTGCTTGCCTATCGTGCGCTTGGCGGTAAAGTAGAATGATGCAGTGAAGATGAATAACATGAGGACGCCCATCGCTACCATGACGCGGAACGACCAGAACAGCGTGAATACATTCGGGATGGTATCTGCGGCTGCCTTGTGGATCTGCGCATCTGTTGCATCTGTTACATTTGGCGTATATTTTTTGAGCAGTAAGCCGAAGCCTAAATCCTGTTTAGACTTTTCAAATGCCGCAACGGCGGCTTCCGATTTATCGCCAGATTTTAAGCGCTGCAAGTCTGCATAAGATTGCATACCATTGCGGATGCGTGCTTCATTTTGGTTTTTAATATCAATCAGGCCCGTGACCTCTTCGTCCAGCGAGCGGGTGGCGATCAGCCCTAACACATAAGGTATTTTTACTGCATAATCGGTGCGTTCTTCTGTTTGATTAGGCAGACCAAAGACGGTGAATGCTGCGGGCGCTGGCTCGGTGTGCCATTCAGACTCAATTGCCGCTAATTTTACTTTTTGTACCTCACCAGTCGTGTAGCCGGATTCATCACCCAGGACGATGACGGAGAGTATGGAAGCCAGACCAAAGCCGGAAGCGACAGCAATGGAGCGTAGTGCAAAGCCGACATCACGATTTTTGAGTAAGTACCATGATGAAATGCCCAGCACAAACATCGATGCTGCCGTGTAACCGGCGGCGACTGTGTGCACAAACTTTACTTGAGCGACAGGGTTGAAAATCAGCGCAGTAAAGCTGGTCATTTCCATGCGCATGGTTTCATAGTTAAACTCAGCGCCAACAGGGTTCTGCATCCAGCCATTGGCAATAAGAATCCACAGCGCTGAGAGGTTCGAACCTATCGCCACCAGGAAAGTAACCATTAAATGTTTTTCTTTAGAGAGCCTATCCCAGCCAAAGAAAAATAAGCCAACAAACGTAGATTCCAGGAAGAAGGCCATCATGCCTTCAATCGCGAGTGGGGCGCCGAAGATGTCGCCGACATAATGCGAGTAATAAGCCCAGTTCGTGCCAAACTGAAACTCCAGGGTAAGACCCGTTGTCACGCCCATTGCAAAGTTAATGCCGAAGAGCTTGCCCCAGAACTTTGTCATGTCCTTGTAGACCGGCTTGCCGGTCATGACATACACAGATTCCATAATGACCAGTATCCAGGTCATGCCAAGTGTCAGTGGCACAAATAGAAAGTGATAAAGTGCGGTAGCCCCGAACTGTAAACGGGAGAGATCGACAACCTCAGCAGAAGGGAGCATAAAATAAGCGCCTGATTAGTTAGAGTGATTTAGTATCATACGCGTAACGGCTGTTTGCCTTGCATCTTTAGCGATTGGGTGAGAAAAAAATAGCAGCCATAGCAGCCATAACAGCAATATTTTGATCGCTATAATAATGCTGATTTCTATCGTTAACCGGCCAAAATTACCCGATTTTTTAAGACTTTTAAGATGGTTTAAGTAATCATTAATCCACATAAGTTAGTGTACCAAATATTGAATGCGTGAGACCCAGATGGATGCAGGGTCAAACCTTTTTTGAAGGATACGTATTTGCAGGTTGCTTCTCGCATCAGTTTCAAGGAAAGTATTTGTTATGTGGCTGTAAATACCTTCTTTATATCCTCTTCCAAAACCATGCGGTTTCCTATTTGTCCGCAGACCAGTTCGCATAGTTCAAAAACACTTTGGTCCGCAATACTGTAATACACGCTGGTTCCTCGTGACTCACGTTTGACTAAGCCATGCTGGGCAAGAAGTGAGAGGTGCTTTGAGACATTTGCTTGCGTACCGCCTGATATTTCCGTCAACTGACCGACATTTTTTTCGCCATCCTGTAGCGCATTTAGCATTTTTAGCCTCATAGGCTCTGCCAGTGCCTTGAAGTACATAGCCACATACTGTAGTGCTCGATCATCAAGTTTGCTCATACATTATTCCATGGTTCTTTTCATATTCTGCTAATTATACATGACATTAATATATTGACTATATAGCTGTATAGTAATATAGTTAATTGATGATTAATTGGATTAGATTTTTTTAAAGGAAATGCGCTTGATTAAACCATATCAATGGATGTTCATTCTGCTAATAGGCTTTTCAAATATAGCCAGTGCTGGAGGCTTAGTCACGGTTATCGTAACGCGATTTAGTAATGAACTCACTTATACCGCTGAAGGGGTTGTTGAAGCGGTAAAAAGTAGTGTGATTGCCTCACAAGTTGCGGGGAGTATTACGACTTTAACGATAAAGGCTGGAGATCATGTCAAAGTTGGTCAGTTGCTGGCACGTATTGATACACGGATGGCTACACAACAAGCGATGACGAATCAGGCACAAGTTGCGGCTGCACAGGCACAATTGTCAGCAGCGCGTAAGGAATATGAACGTAAACGCCGTCTATACGAAAAACAATATATCAGCCAAGCTGCGTTAGAGCGTTCAGAGTCGGATTACAAAACAGCTGAAGCGCAGACCAAAGCACAGCTTTCTCAAACTGGAATGGCTAATGTGCAGACTGGCTTACACACTATCAATGCGCCGTATTCTGGCGTGGTGGCCGAAGTGATGGTTGAGGTTGGTGATATGGCAATGCCAGGCAAGCCGCTACTATCTCTATATGACCCCAGTGGATTTAGAGTGGTAGTGAATGTGCCTCAAAGTAAGATTAGCAACTTGAAGGATGATGCAAGTATTAAGGTGCTGATTCCAGCCGCCACAGAAAAAGAGCGAAGCTTAACTAGCACCCATCTAACGGTGTTGCCGACAGCTGACCCAGTCAGCAATATGGTCATGGTTCGTTTAACACTGCCGCTGAGTTTAACAAGCATTACGCCTGGCATGTTTGCCCGTGCCATGCTGCCAGTAAGCAATTCAAAAGGACAAGCTCAAATTTATGTGCCTGCAACAGCCGTCATCAAGCGTAGTGAATTGATGGCAGTGTATGTGGTTGACAGTCAGGGGCACCCGCGCTTGAGGCAAGTGCGTTTGGGGCGTAAGCAGGGCGACAATATTGAAGTCTTTGCAGGGTTGCAGGCTGGAGAAGTAGTAGCACTAGACCCAATTGCGGCTGCGAACATAAAGTAAGGAAATTTTAGTGTCCATAAATAATTCAGAAAAAAATACAGGCAACCTAGGCATTTCCGGACGCATTGCCATGTATTTTCAATCGGCACAAATTACACCATTGATTGCGCTGCTGGCTCTGTTGCTCGGTATATTTGCCGTACTGGTTACTCCACGTGAAGAAGAGCCGCAGATCAATGTAACCATGGCGAATGTATTGATTCCATTTCCTGGGGCCTCAGCCAAAAACGTAGAACAGATGGTGGCGATTCCTGCCGAGCAGGTGCTGTCGCAGATTGCGGATATCGAGCATGTGACTTCTATTTCTCGTCCTGGGATGGCTGTAATTACGGTGCAGTTTCAGGTAGGCATACCGCGTACGGAAGCACTAGTTCGTCTCTACAATACCATTCAGTCCAACCAGGATTGGTTGCCCAAAAACCTAGGTGTTGGTGACCCCATTATCAAACCTAAAGGCATTGATGATGTTCCCATTCTGACGGCTACTTTATATACCAAGAATAGTCAGCAAGGCGCTTATGAGCTTGAGCGTGTAGCGCATGCGCTTGAGGCGGAAATTAAGCATGTGAAAGGCACGCGTGAGGTTACTACTCTTGGTGGTCCAGGGCGTGCGGTTAATATAGATATAGACCCGTTACGGATGGCAGCTTCCGGCATCACGATCGCGGATATGCGGCGCACACTGCAATCCGCCAACATTGGCGCTCCGTTGGGTGAAGTGATCAATGCCAACCAGTCTATTGCCGTGGAAGTGGGAAAATATCTTACTGACGCCAAAGATATTGCTGAGTTGGTAGTAGGCCTGCATGAAGGTAGTCCGGTTTATCTGAGCGAAGTTGCTGAAATCAGTGATGGACCGCCTCCGGCAGAGCATTACGTCTGGTATGGAGAAGGTCGCAAGAACGCAGCTGAATATCCTGCCGTCACCATCAGTGTCACCAAGAAGCCGGGGCAAAATGCAGTCGCTGTGGCCGATGCTGTTATCAAGCAGATCGATGATCTGAAAAATGTACTGATCCCTTCCGGTGTTGATGTGAAAATCACCAGAAACT
Organism: Methylotenera sp. UBA6020; assembly: GCA_002429455.1. Taxonomy (GTDB): domain Bacteria; phylum Pseudomonadota; class Gammaproteobacteria; order Burkholderiales; family Methylophilaceae; genus Methylotenera. The sequence continues at coordinate 5,653 of DIZU01000127.1, forward strand.
ATGGTGAAACAGCCAATGATAAGGCAAAAAAACTTATACAGAAGTTGATATTTGCTACCTCTGCTGTCGTTGTGCTGGTATTTGTTGCACTAGGTCGTCGCGAGGCGGCAATCGTCGGTATAGCAGTTATTTTGACCTTGATGGCCACATTGTTTGCTTCATGGGCCTGGGGGTTTACGCTTAATCGCGTTTCCTTGTTCGCTTTGATTTTCTCCATCGGAATTTTGGTGGATGATGCTATCGTGGTGGTCGAAAACATTCATCGGCATATGAAACTAAAACCTACTGCGAATCTGACGGAAATTATCCCTATTGCGGTAGATGAGGTTGGTGGACCGACTATATTAGCCACGCTGGCTGTTATAGCCGCACTTTTACCTATGGCGTTTGTGAGTGGCTTGATGGGCCCTTACATGAGCCCGATTCCTATCAATGCCAGTATGGGTATGCTGATTTCACTTGCGGTGGCATTTATCATCACACCATGGTTATCACGCATTTGGCTACGTCATGCTCAACATGAAAATGCGCACACCAAACGTATTGCGCCAGTATTTATGCATATCTTCAATCCATTTTTGAGTGATGCTGATGGCAAAAAGAATAGGCGTAAATTAGGCTTGGTTGTGCTTGGGCTGATTGTGGTCTCTCTAGCGTTACCGGTGGCAAAACTGGTAGTCATGAAAATGCTGCCGTTTGATAACAAATCCGAGTTTCAGGTGGTGGTGGATATGCCCGCCGGTACCCCGCCAGAAACAACGGCTAGCGTGTTGCATGCAATGACGGCTTATCTCTCGGCGGTGCCAGAAGTGATCAATTATCAGGCTTATGTCGGCTTATCTGCCCCAATCAACTTTAATGGGCTAGTGCGTCAGTACTACCTTAGAACTGGTGGTGAAGTCGGTGACATTCAAGTCAATCTGGTAGATAAGTACCACCGTAGCGAACAGAGTCATGCCATTGCGGGTCGTGTTAGACCGGCATTGCAGAAGATCGCTCGCGAAATGGGGGCTAAGGTCAAGGTAGTGGAAGTGCCGCCTGGACCGCCGGTGATTTCACCGGTTGTGGCCGAGATTTATGGGCCGGATGACGCTGACAGATTAGCATTGGCTAGACAGGTTCGCCATGTATTTGATAGCACAGAGGGAATCGTTGATACAGATGATAGCGGCATTGCCGATGCTAGAAAAATTGAACTTGTGGTAGATAAGAAAAAAGCCGCTCTGCTCGGGGTTTCACAAGTGGCCATTGTCAGCACCCTACGAACAGGGTTGGCAGGAGAAGATGTCACATATCTGCATGACGCAAGTAAATACCCCGCTGGAACACGGTTACGTTTGCCGGTAGCTGCACAGGGCAATATTGAGGAGCTCCTTAAGTTGTCGGTGTCAACATCGACAGGCAAGCTGGTGCCCATACGCGAACTGGTCACGATTGAAGACACCTTGCGTGAGCAGCCAATTTATCACAAGGATTTGCTACCGGTGAATTATGTAGTGGGCGATATGGCCGGCAAACTGGATAGCCCACTTTATGGCATGTTTAGCATGCGTGCGGCCGTTAGCAAAATGCCCGTGCCAGGCGGAGGCAAGTTCGGTGAGTTCTTTATCAAGCAGCCAGAAGATAATCAGCGTGGCTATGCCATCAAATGGGATGGCGAATGGCAGGTCACCTATGAAACGTTCCGCGACATGGGCGCTGCCTATGCCGTTGGCCTGATACTTATTTATTTACTAGTAGTTGCACAGTTCGGCTCATATCTGACCCCGCTTATTATTATGGCGCCTATCCCGCTAACCATCATTGGCGTTATGCCAGGGCATGCGCTGCTTGGCGCACAATTTACTGCCACGTCGATGATCGGCATGATTGCGCTGGCTGGCATTATCGTCAGAAACTCCATTCTTCTGGTTGATTTTATCAATCTGGAAGTTGCTGCAGGCAAGCCGTTTAAAGAGGCAGTGGTAAATTCCGCTATCACGCGCGCTCAGCCTATCATGCTGACGGCATTGTCAGCTATGTTGGGTGCTTTCTTTATTTTGGATGACCCCATTTTTAATGGACTGGCTATTTCGCTTATATTTGGGATTTTCGTCTCGACCTTACTCACGTTAATTGTGATTCCGTTGCTTTACTTTGTAGCTTATAGACACAAATTTAATTAGGAATTTTTTAGGAGAAATTCATGATGACCTCATGGAAACTTGTTCGTGTAATTGCTGGCTTTTTTATCCTGTTATCGCTAGCACTAGGGGTGCCGGAGAGCCCGCTGTTCGTTAGTAAGTACTGGTTATTTTTTATCGCCTTTGTTGGGCTGAATCTATTGCAAAGCGGTCTGACCAATTGGTGCCTGATGGAGAGTATTTTACGCAAACTTGGCGTGCCAAGTGGCTGTTAAGGCTATTGCTGACCATGCTTAATCCTGCTATTAATTTTCGATTACGTGCCTGCATCCTTGCGTTAATGTTGGCGGTGTCCAGCGGTTCGGCCTACGCTATTGATCTGCTTGACTCTTGGCACGCCGCCCAAACTAAGGATCCACTTTTCAGCGCAGCGCGCGCAGGCGCTGAAGCGGGCAAGACAAAGAATGATCAGGCCAAGGCACTCAAGCTGCCGCAAGTGACTGCCACGGCGGGCACTGGTGTGGTTCATACCTATAACAAAATCAGTGATGCACAATTTTCAGCTCCCGGGCTTGGCTCTGCCGGTGGTGCGGCTTTTAAGACACAAACAGATCAAGGGATTGACCTTCGTTGGAACGTCAGAGCAGAGCAGCCTTTATACAATGCCGAACGTTCCACAGCAGCACACCAACTCAACAAGCAGGCCCAGCTGGCAGATGTAAAGTTCAGTGCCGAGGAGCAGCAACTGATTCTTCGCGTAACCAAGGCTTACTTTGATGTGCTCTTGGCAGAAGATACGCTCTCTGCCGTCAAAAAACAGCGATCAGCAGTCGCTCAGGCATTAACGGTAGCAAAGGGGCGTTTCAATGAAGGCGATGTGGCGATTATTGATACGCATGAGGCGCAGGCCAAGGATGATGCCCTCGTTTCGCAGGAGCTGGAAGCAGAGAGTAGCTATCAGCTTGCACATGCAGCGCTGGTGGATCTAACCGGTGATACTGACCATCTTCTGGCACGCCTCTCCGAGCAGGCCAATCTTCAACAATTAAATGCTGGTGAATTAAAAGACTGGCTGGCGCTCGCGCAGAGCAACAGTCCATCTCTGCACATGCAGCAGATTCAGCAAGGCATTGCACATGATGAAATTGATAAGCACCGATCTTCAAATGCTCCAATACTGAATCTAGTCGCCCAAGCTGGAGGAGAAGAACTCAGAGGCATTGGTGGGGGCAGTAGTAACTCTGAGCTCGGCAATCATTCCGTAAGTATTGGCGTACAACTCACCATTCCATTATTCACTGGTGGTATGCGCAATGCAAAATATGAAGAAGCTATTGCCTTGGCCGAACAGGCGAAAGATGAAACAGAGGTTATGCGCCTGAGGGCAGGGCAGGAAGCCAGAGCCGCGTGGATGGGCATGACGGTTGGTAAAAGCAAAGCCAAGGCACTTGAGCAGGCATTGCATTCATCTAAAACAAAGCTGGATGCTACTGAGCTTGGTCGAGAAGTAGGCGACCGAACAACACTGGATGTACTTAATGCTGAACAGGAGTATTACGCCACGAGAACGGAACTTTTTCGTGTGCGCTATCAAACACTGCTGTCTTTTCTGAACTTGGCCGCAACTGCGGGAGTATTGGATGAAAAGCGCCTTGTAGAGGTTAATTCTGTTTTGTCGTTAAAGCCTTCTGAATAATTTAGTTAGGTGTTAATTAAAAAGCATGGCGCGCTCAAATTTGAAGTG
>DIZU01000156.1 GCA_002429455.1 Methylotenera sp. UBA6020
AAATACAAAACGCCCGATGCAGTGCATCAGGCGTTTTTAAATCAACCTAAAACAGGTGAGTAACTGTCAACCTATTTTAGGACGGGACACTAATTACAACAACTACATTTAACTGGCAGAGTTAATCCGAAGCAACAGTCATACGCTCTATCAGAATTGAGCCCACTTGTTTCGAACCTTGCACGAGTACATCATTACCAATCGCAACAATCATTTTTAGCATATCGGCCATATTGCTGGCGATGGTAATCTCTTCCACGGGGTGAACAATGACGCCATTTTCAACCCAAAAGCCAGCGGCACCTCTCGAGTAATCGCCCGTGACCATATTCAGGCTATTGCCAAGCAATTCCGTCACCAGCAAGCCCGTGTCCATTTGCTTCAATAGCCCGGCAAAATCAAGGGCGCCAGATTGCACGATCAAATTATGATTACCACCAGCATTACCAGTAGTTTGCATCCCCAATTTTCGTGCGGAATAACTGCCAAGCATGTAGCCCTGCAACACACCATCTTTGACTAGCTGACGTGGGCTTGTTGCCACGCCCTCATTATCAAATGGGCAACTCGCCAAACCCTTTTTAAGATGTGGCTCTTCGTAGATATTCAATAATGAACTAGCCACCTGTTTACCCAAACTATCTAACAGAAACGATGACTTACGGTATAAGTTGCCACCTGAAATTGCACTAATGAGCGATGAAATCAGGCTACTCGCTAACGGTGCTTCAAATAACACAGGCACCTGGCAGGTTTTAATTTTTTGCGCATTCAAGCGCCGCACTGTACGCGTTCCAGCAATTGCTCCAATCGCAACCGCAGTTTGCAAATCCTCAGCGGCACGTGCCGTGCTATACCAGTAATCTCGCTGCATATTGGCGTCAGATTCAGCAATAACCGAACAACTAATACCATGTCGTGAGCTAGGATAACCACCAGTAAAACCATGACTATTGCTATAGGCAAAATATCCGGTGCTGGTTGAAACGCTGGCGCCTTCAGAGTTGGTAATGCGCTCATCTACATTTAAGGCGGCCGCTTCACACTCCTTTGCTAAGGCAATCGCTCCATCGACCGAAATTCCCCAGGGGTGATGCAAATCTAGATCCTGAATATCCGTGGCCATTAAAGCTGCATCTGCCAAACCGCAAAACTCATCTTTTGCTGTGTATTTAGCAATATTACAAGCAGCTGCAACGGTATCTTTTAGCGCTTGCAGGCTTAAATCAGAGGTGCTGGCATGGCCTTTTTGCTGCCCAAAATATACGGTGACAGACATACCTTTATCACGGTTATATTCTATGTTTTCCGTTTCGCCCATACGCACTGAAACGTTTTGCCCAATACTTAAACTAAGCTCCGCTTCCGCTGCGCTTGCGCCATGCGTTTTTGCTACTTTAAGTACATCCTCAGACATCTGTTTGATTTCATCTAACGAATAACTAAACCCTGAATCTGCCATAACTCTTTCATCTCTCACCAAGTGCGCTAAACGTGTGCGCTAAAAACTGCTATCATACCGCAGCATGAAACCTAAAAAGACAATTACAGATATTGAATTCGATAAGGAAGCCAATTTGGACGCTGATTTACCCATCAGCAAAACCAAACTGAAGGCCGAAGCGGATGCGCAGCAAGAACTTGGTGTGAGGTTATCTGATCTACCCAAAGATAAACTGCTTAAGTTAAACCTGCCAGAGGCGTTACTTACTGCCGTGCTCGACACTAAAAAGATTACTGCCAATGGCGCCATTAGACGTCATCGCCAATATTTGGGTAGGTTGATGCGCGAAATCGATACCGCGCCTATTCTGGAGCAACTATCACGCTGGGATGGCAAACATACCGCCGAAAACGCCTATTTTCATGGCTTAGAGCGTTGGCGTGACCGTATGATCGCCGACAGTAATGTATTGTCAGAATTTATTGCACTGTATCCAAACACTGACATCCAGCAATTGCGCACCTTGATACGTAACGCGCAAAAAGAGTTAGCCGCAAATAAACCGCCAAAAAGTAGCCGCGAGATTTTCAAGCTACTGCGTGAGGTTACGCAAGCCGCGCAGCAAAATAGTGACGACGACTCAAGCCATGCGCCAACTGACGAGTTAGACGATTAACGCTAGACCAGAGCTGCAAGATACCGAATTTTAGTCACGCTTTACAAGTTAAGCTTACCAGCGAACAAATAATGGAACACTCCCCCGCTATCCTCCACGCCAAAGAACTGTTGTTTTTACTCGGCATTATTTTAGGTGTAGGCACACTTACGGGCTTTATCGCACGGCTATTAAAAGTGCCGGATGTTGTCATGTTTTTACTGGCGGGCATGGCACTGGGCGGTGCAGGGCTTGGCGTAGTCAACGTAAAAGTAGATTCCACGTTGAACCAATTATTGCTGATTTTTGGCTCATGCTATATTTTGTTTGATGGCGGAGCGAGTGTGCGCTTAAATGTACTTAAAAGCGTGTGGCCCACTTTACTGACTCTTGCCACCGTTGGCGTACTCATTAGCGCGGTGATTACCGCAGTTGCCGCCCAATATTTACTCCACCTACCCTTTATCTTCGCTCTATTATTGGGCGCGGTCATTGCCTCTACCGACCCGGCCACCTTAGTGCCGGTATTCCGGCAAGTAAAAGTGCGTGCCAAAGTGGCGCAAACGGTCATGAGTGAATCGGCGTTTAACGATGCTATGGGAGCAATTTTAACTTTTGCGGTATTAGCTGTGGCCGTTTCAGGCGGTGACTTCTCTATCAGCAAAAATTTAATCTCACTATTGCAGCAATCTTTACTGGGCTTAATCGGCGGCGCCATATTGGGCTATTTAGCAGCCTTGCTGATTGCGCACGATAAATACAGTTTTCTGGCTGAATATGCCCCGGTTGTGACCATTATGTCAGTGGCTGCGGCGTACTTAAGCGTAGATAGTCTAAATGCCAGCGGCTTTATGGCGGTGTTTGTATTTGGCATGGTGTTAGGCAATAAAGATTTACTAGGTTTTAAGATGAGCGATTCTGAAGAAATTAAACTAGAAGACTTCATCCTCACCACCTCCCTCATCATGCGCATTTTTATTTTTGTATTGCTAGGCTCACAGGTCAACTTTGCTTTGCTACAGCAATATTTCTGGGGGGCTTTAGGCGTGGTACTGGCATTTATGCTGATCGGACGGCCTGCGGTGGTATTTGCCTGCGCACTACCGGATCGGCGCGCTCAATGGTCGTTTAAAGAGCTGTTGTTTATGTGCTGGACACGTGAAACAGGCGTAATTCCCGGGGCGCTGGCGGGCATGTTAGTTGGCATGAAGGTGCCGTATAGCGATGTAATTGCCTCAGTGACTTTTATGGCGATTTTACTGACTATTTTATTACAAGCCACCACCACTGAGTGGCTTGCACGTAGGCTGGATTTGCTGGAAAACTAACAATCAGCCAAGCTAAATTTATTGGCGTGCATTCAATGCCACTAAGGTTTTAACCTCGGCGTCATCATGTTGCAACTCAATAGCTACGGTTTGGCCGGCATAGCGCTTCACAGCCGCAAATAAATCATCAGGCTGCACCATATCGACATCACCAATTTTCAGCAATGTATCGCCTTTCACAATATTCGCTTTGGCGGCTGGTGACGCTTTAATCACAGCGATAATTTTTAAGCCTTTTTCTTCGCTAAAGTTGGCTACGTCAGCATCTTCGACACTCGACCTTTTAATGAGCTTAATCACATGCACACCGAGTAACGGCATCGGCAGCTTTGCCCAATAACTCGCGTAATAGTGGTACTGCGTGGGTTCGCTCACCAAATCTTTAGGATCAACTTCGTGGTTTGTTTTGGCCGCTTCCTTAATAAATTGTAGTTTGCTGCCAGGCGTTTTAGCTGAGCCATATTTGCTATACACCAGCACAGTATCGGCTTTAATGGCCTTCGCATGTTGCAATGCCAACTCCGTCGGCACATTCACGGCATCAAACCCGGACGAACCCATCATGTCGTAACCGTTCTCCAGCATGCTAATGTTGTCATCGTCCTTATGATTACTTACAAATATTTTGGTATCTGGATTAGCCTCTACTGATTTAAGATGACTGTTATTCTGCTCTTTATAATTTTCTGCATATAGATTCAACTCCGCGGCATGTGGCTGAGTCACCAGTAACAATGCACCAAAAGTAAATAAACTCAGCAGCATAAATCCCGCCATGATCTTTTTATCAGCTTTTTGATTGGCGATGACTTCTGCAGTAACTGGTGCTTTTGTCATTGAATAGTGAGTGCTAGATGTCATGAAAAAGTCCTTTATGGTTGGTAATGGTATGATTAAGTCTTGACCCAATGTATGCGACAAACGAATGACAAAAGAATTCATTAAAATTGGTTTAGTGTCTATTAGTGACCGTGCCAGCAGCGGCGTATATGAAGACCAAGGTCTGCCAACACTGAAAAACTGGCTTAACCACGCACTCATTACGCCATCACAAATTGTTGCGCGATTGATTGCAGACGAACAAACCGAGATTGAATCCACGCTCATAGATTTGGTGGATTTTGAAGGCTGCCATTTGATACTAACCACCGGCGGCACAGGTCCAGCCTTGCGTGATGTCACGCCTGAAGCCACGCTGGCAATAGCGGAAAAGTCCATGCCGGGCTTTGGCGAACAAATGCGTCAAATTAGCTTGAATTTTGTGCCTACGGCCATTTTATCTAGGCAAGTCGCGGTGATACGTAAGCAATGTTTAATCATCAACTTGCCGGGCCAGCCAAAAGCGATTGCACAAACACTTGAAGGCCTAAAAGACGAAACGGGTGCAGTTAAAGTGCATGGTATATTTGCCGCTGTACCGTATTGTTTGGATTTATTGGCTACCGCCGAAAAGCCCATGCCTTATCTTGAAACCAATGAAGCTATCGTCAATGCCTTTAGACCCAAGTCTGCCCTCAAAACCAATACTTAAAAATCGGCACCTAAACTTGGCTTACCTTAAACTTACTTTAACTTAAAACGCGCATGTCAGAATTTGATTTAATTCGCCAGCACTTCACTCGTAGCACGCGTCACACCAATTTGAGTGTGGGTGATGATGCGGCTTTAATTTCCGTGACAGCAGGCATGGAGCTCGCTATTTCAGCAGATATGCTGGTAGCAGGCACTCACTTTTTTGCAGATGCGGATCCTTACCTACTCGGCTGGAAGTCGCTCGCGGTCAATGTGTCGGACATGGCAGCCATGGGCGCTAACCCTAAGTGGGCGACGCTTGCAATTGCACTGCCACATAACGACGCAGCATGGCTCAGCCAGTTCGCTAGTGGTTTTTTTACTTGCGCTGAAGCATTTCATGTCGATTTAATTGGCGGAGACACCACGCGCGGACCGTTAACCATTAGTGTACAAATCATGGGCGAAGTAGCCAAAGGCCAAGCCATTAGACGTAGTGGCGCCAAGGTGGGTGATGAAATTTGGGTATCAGGGCATTTGGGTGATGCAGCACTGGCATTGGCGCACATGCAAGCTAAAGTAACGCTGCCAAATGTGACATTTGTGAACTGCGCAAAAGCATTACACGCCCCGCAACCAAGAGTAGCTTTGGGTTTAGCCTTGCGCGGGTTGGCTAATAGTGCAATTGATATTTCAGATGGATTATTAGCCGATTTAGGACATATTCTGGAATCTTCGCATGTAGGCGCTACCCTACAATTAAGCAACATCCCACACTCTCAGTATGCAGAGTTGCGAGACAAAAGCCACTTAAAAATGGTATTAGCGGGCGGCGATGATTATGAGCTATGCTTTACCGCGCCGGCTGAACACCATGCTGAAATAGCCACGTTAAGTAAAACGCTTAATTTGGCCTTAAGCCCTATCGGGCGGATTACTAGCGGCACGGGTTTAATTGTGCACGGCGTTGATGATGAAATTTTAGATTTT
>DIZU01000189.1:0-3522 GCA_002429455.1 Methylotenera sp. UBA6020
ATAAAAACCGAGCAGTCATGCAGTTATTCAATGTGTAGTCCTTAAACCTAGTGACCTGAAAAGCTGCCAGGTTTTTTTATTGAATATTCACCCGTGTACATTCGCTTACCAGTAAAATCCAGATTACATATTTTTATACAAGCACATGGCGTGAAACTTACGGTAGATTGCGTTCTAACTCATCAATTATCAGCTCTGCCGCATGATAGTGCCTTGGCGCGTCTGCTGGCTAAAGCGCAAGTTACGCAGATGGATATGCCGCTAGAAGCCTTAATCTGTTCCCAGCATGGATTGCAAACCGCGCCGGACTATCCAATCGCGGCAATTACAGCAGCGGCAGACGGCTTAGACCTAGGTGATGCCTATTGGCTACGTGCTGATCCGGTTCATTTGGTGTTGCAGCGCGATTGCTTTAGCTTGGGTGAACCCTTGCCTTTGCTAGTGGAACGCGAGCAAGCAGAGCGCATGATTGCCAGCTTGAATGAGCATTTTAACCAAGACGGTTTAATGTTTCTTCTTGGCGAGTCTGGCGCTTGGTATTTGCAGGTAATACAAACGCCGCAGATTAAAACGACCTTGCCAAGTGTCGCTGCCAGCAAAAATATTCATCCGTTTTTGCCTCAAGGCCTTGAGGCAGCAAGATGGGTGGCGGTGCTTAACGAGGTGCAAATGTTGTTGCATGAACATCCAGCTAACGTAGCGCGAGAGTCGAGCGGTGAAGCGGCTGTAAATAGTATTTGGCTGTCAGGTGGTGGCGTAATGCCACCTTTAGCAGCCAAGTCTCTAGCCAAGTCTCTAAGTGAGGTGGATTTCATGATCGCCGACAGTGTTTTTTATCAGGGTTTAGCAAAATGGGCCGATACGCCTTGTCATGCGTTGCCCAGCAATCTGGATAGCTGGCTCCTCGACTGTGGGCAGTATGAGCACGTAAGGCTGCAATTACCTGAGAGCCAAAATTTACAGGCTAAACAATTAGATGACACTTGGTTTTACCCGTTGCTGACTGCCTTGAAAAATAAAAAAATTAAACAGTTAATATTGAATTTAGGTTTTTATGAGAAAAGCTTAATCGTGGATATTAAGCCCTTGGATACTTACAAGTTTTGGCGAACCTCTAAACCAGTGATGGACTTTCTACCATGACGAAAATAGTACAACGTAAGGCCCATCCGCAGGTAGAGCAGCATTTGCAGATGGCAGATGTCTCGCCGTTAATGTCGCGCTTATTAGCTGCGCGCGGTGTTACCGAGGTTGTTCAACTTGGCGCGAATTTAAGCAATCTGCTTCCGCCACACACACTGACGCATAACCAAGCAATGGCCAAACTATTGGCGGATGCCATCATGGCCAATAAAAAATTATTGGTGATAGGTGATTACGATGCCGATGGCGCCACCGCCACAGCCGTTGCTGTTAAAGGCTTGCGCGCATTTGGCGCAATGGTCGATTTTTTAGTGCCCAATCGTTTTGAGTACGGCTATGGCTTAACGCCGGAAATCGTGGCTTTAGCCGCTACACAAAAGCCAGATGTGATTATTACTGTCGATAACGGCATAGCCAGCGTCGACGGTGTAGCCGCCGCCAATGCGCTGGGCATACAAGTGCTGATTACGGACCATCATTTACCGGGGCTAGAAACACCGCAAGCGGCGTGCATTATCAACCCCAATCAACATGGCTGTACCTTTGTCAGTAAACACCTGGCAGGCGTTGGCGTGATGTTTTATGGCTTGCTCTGCTTGCGTGCCGAATTGCGCGAACGTGGTATTTACGCGCAAAAGCCAGAGCCGAATTTAACCGAACTGCTCGATTTGGTGGCTCTAGGCACGGTAGCTGACTTAGTGAAGCTGGACGATAATAATCGTATTCTAGTTGAGCAGGGTTTGCGTAGAATCCGCGCCGGGGCTTGTTCACAAGGTATTTTAGCTTTATTGCGAATAAGCGGTCGCCAGCATCAGGCAACTAGCGCACAAGATTTAGGTTTTTATGTCGGTCCGCGCCTTAATGCTGCTGGACGTCTGGATGACATGACCTTGGGTATTCAGTGTTTACTGGCTGAGTCTGAAATTGAGGCGACAAAAATCGCGCAACAGCTGCACGATTTGAACCTGCAACGCCGCAGTATAGAAGCCGATATGCAGGATAGCGCCAATATCTCGCTGGATGACCTTGATGTGGCAAATCAATTTGCCATTAGTCTCTATCAGGCAGATTGGCACCAAGGCGTGATTGGTATTTTAGCCTCGCGGATTAAAGAACGTTATCACCGCCCGGTCATTGCCTTTGCCGATGCCGGAGGCGGCATGCTTAAAGGTTCCGGCCGCTCCATTGCGGGCTTGCATTTGCGTGACGCCCTTGATTTGCTCAGTAAACATCAGCCGGATTTGATCGTAAAATTCGGCGGCCATGCCATGGCGGCAGGCCTCAGCATTAAACAGGTGGATTTTGAACGCTTTAATCTAAGCTTTGAAGTGGTGGTAAAAAGCCTGATTACAGAGGCTGATTTAGAGTCAGTGCTTGAAGTTGACGGTAGCTTGAGTAGTGAAGACATGACGTTTCAAACCGCACAAACCTTAGAGAATCAAGTCTGGGGGCAGGGCTTCGCACCGCCCTTGTTTTATGATGAGTTTGAAGTACTCAACCAGCGTGTGCTGGGTGAAAAACACCTGAAACTTACCTTGAAAAAATCATCAGTTGTGATTGATGCCATTTATTTTAATCAACCGGAATTTTTAGATAGCCGTATTCAAGTGGCTTATCAGTTGCAAACCAATAGCTACAATGGGCTGGAGAAAGTACAGCTTAATATACGCTATGTGGAGAATCAAATTTAAACTATAGCTAGAATTAAATGACTGACTGTGTCTCGGCTATAGCTAAATGATGTTAGCCGACTTTTAGAGATAAGACACGACTTACAGCCTTAACTAGCCCGTATGAAAAACGTTTCTATCGGCGTATTATATTTTGCTAATACAGCCAAAATATGGGGTACATATCATCAAGACTGAACAAACCAATCCGCACCTGCTGGTGCAAAGCATGTTTCAGCCGGCTTTGCCACCGCGTAAAAGTGATGCTCACAAAGGTTCGTTTGGCAGCGTTACCATCATCGGTGGTGACACTGGCATGGTAGGGGCCGTGCTTTTAGCTGCCCGGGCCGCATTGCTCAGTGGCGCTGGCCGCGTTTACGCTGCACCGTTATCCGATGAAGCGCCAAGTGTTGATGTTTGTTATCCGGAAATCATGCTACGTTCGCCGGTTGCACTAAGTCAATTTTTTCAATTAAAGGCCTCGCAACTGAATTGTGTCGTTATTGGTCCAGGACTAGGGCAGTCGAATACTGCAATCGAACTGTTAGAGTTCTGGTTATCACAGGACATATCCATCCTGATTGATGCTGATGCGCTCAACTTGATCGCCATGCATCCGCATTTAGGCGCCATTACTAAAAGCCGACGCGCCGAAACCGTCATTACGCCACACCCGGGCGAGGCGGCTAGGCTGCTTGCAACCAGTAGT
>DIZU01000189.1:3773-9107 GCA_002429455.1 Methylotenera sp. UBA6020
GGTATGGCAGCTGCAAAGCTCGGTGTTTATCTACATGGTGCGGCGGCTGACGCCTTGGTCGTCAAAGGTGTTGGACCGGTTGGACTTACTGCCTCAGAAGTTGCGCAAGAAGTACGTAATATCATCAACCAACTCAATAAAAGTAGCTAACTCATTAACGTCCCGGTAAGTGGAAGAATGAGGCCACTCGCGTATCTTAAGTAAAAATAACGCAATCGTTTAATGTATTTAATCGGCTAGATTGACTGCAATAGGGCACAAAAGCGTAAAATCACGTTTGTAAAATAGAATATAAGGTTAACATGCGTCGAAAATTAGTGGTTGCCAATTGGAAAATGCATGGCAACTTAGCCTCAAATAAACAGCTTTTAGAGGCGTATATTGAAAAGTTGTCTCCATTCAAAAACACCGATGTTGTGGTTTGCGTGCCTTATCCATACCTCGCACAAGCGCAGTCCATGCTGCAAAACACCGATATTGCCTGGGGTGCGCAGAACCTGAGCAAAGACCCTGTTGGTGCATTTACTGGAGAGGTGAGCGCCCGTATGTTAAAGGACTTTGGAGCAACGCATGTCATTATTGGCCATTCTGAACGCGCAACTGCTTATTGCGAGTCCGATGAAAATATTGCGATTAAATTCATGCAGGCTCAAGCGCATGGGTTAACACCAATTTTGTGCGTTGGTGAAACGCTGATTGAGCGTGAGGCTGGGGTGATGCAGATGGTGGTGGCGAAGCAATTAGACACCATTATTCACATATATGGCGCCGCCGTATTTGCTAATGCTGTGCTTTCTTATGAGCCTATTTGGGCGATTGGTACTGGTCTGGCGGCAAGCGCAGAGCAAGCGCAAAGCATGCATAAATTTATTCGAGACAGGATCGCCGGCTTTGATAAAGTGGCTGCAACTAGCTTGAAAATCCTGTATGGGGGGAGCGTAAACCCTCAAAATGCGGTACAATTATTCGCTATGCAGGATATAGACGGTGGTCTTATCGGTAAGTGTTCGTTAAACGCGCAAGAATTTGAAGGAATATGTCGCGCTGCAGCCTAAAGTTAGGCTGCAGTTACAGGTGGCATGAGGTGAAAAATGGAAAAATTAGTATTAGTCATTCATGTATTGGCCGCGCTGGGCGTTATCGGCTTGGTGCTTTTGCAGCACGGCAAGGGTGCCGATATGGGCGCTTCGTTTGGTAGTGGCGCATCTGGCAGCTTGTTTGGTGTGTCAGGTTCAGCTAACTTTATGAGCCGTGCAACCGCTGGTTTTGTCATGGTGTTTTTTTCAACGAGTTTAACGCTGGCCTATATGTCCAGCCATAAAACTGGTGGTGGCAGCGTAGTTAAAGCCAATGTAACTCAGAACAGTGCAAAAGTTGCACCGGCTGTAAAGCCCGCTGATACTGCTCCGGCAAAAGTACCCGCTGCTGCGGAAGATATTCCAAAATAGTTGAAAATTTTTGAGCTATAGCTCAACTAAATGCCGTCGTGGTGGAATTGGTAGACACGCTATCTTGAGGGGGTAGTGACGAAAGTCGTGAGAGTTCGAGTCTCTCCGTCGGCACCAGTTAATTGTATTAAGTAGTCCAGATAGGTCTTAAATCCTCATAAATACAATAAGTTACCTAGATTTAGTGTCCTAACAAGTCCTCGCTTGTTCTAAAACATCTCTTTACAGAACGTATAAAAATACGTATAAAAACTGTATAAGAATTGAATTGATATAGTGTTAATGGTGTTTGTAGGATGGTATTCGAGTCTCTCCGTCGCACCAGTAGTTAGTTTTAAGTAGTATCGTATAAAATCCAAATAAATTCAATAAGTTAGCCAAATTACACGCCTCGTAGCGTGTTTTTTCGTTTTATGGTAAAGCTAAATCTACTAGACGGCCTCACCATCAAAGCCGCAAAACCACGGTCAGTAAACTTGATACGCTAAGGAATGGCATAGCAATCATGTTGCATATGCTAGCTTTGGGCTTTGATGTATAGTTGGCTTATGAAAAGCCATCTTGTTCTGATGTATATTCTAACGTTCCTGTTTTCGGGATCGGTCTCCGCTGCTGACTCCATGATTAGGCCAAGGCATGTTGCGGTGGTCGTTAATATGGCGGAGGCTAACAGCCTCGAAATAGGTCAGTATTACCTTAAGGCACGCGGCATTCCAGCGGATAACCTTATTCGGGTAAACCTGCCTGGTAGCCCCAGAAAACTGACGGTGGAGCAGTTCCACCAACTCAAGCAGCAGATCGATGTCAAGCTCAATCCAGATATACAGGTAATCGTGCTTGTTTGGACTGCACCCTATGCGGTCGAATGCAATGCCATTACGGCCGCGCTGACACTGGGTTTCGATGCTGGGCAGTGCAATAAAACCTGTAGCCCAGGCAAGCTAAGCCGTTATTTTGACAGTTCATCTAAACGACCATCAGACCTCGGCATGCGCCTTTCCATGCTGATGCCAACCGAATCCGTCGAGGGAGCCAAATCTCTGATAGACCGTGGCGTGTTGAGTGGGTTCACTGTAAATGACGCAAGCGCTTATTTTCTAATCACCTCAGACAAGCAACGCAATTCACGAGCAGAGTTTTTCCCAAAGTCGGGCAACATTCCGCAGAAGAGGTTACAGATCAACACCTTGCAGGCTGACAGCATCCAGCAAAAAAAAGACATCATGTTCTACCAGACGGGCCTTGTCAGTGTGCCAAAATTGGAGACGCTGGGATTTTTGCCCGGGGCACTGGCGGACCATTTAACTTCGGCAGGCGGCGACTTGCTGGGTACCGGGCAGATGAGTAGCCTGAAATGGCTGGAGGCAGGCGCTACCGCAAGCTACGGTACCGTCTCCGAACCCTGCAATTATTGGCAAAAGTTTCCTAACTCAATGGTGCTACTCAAGCATTATCTCTTAGGTGAAAGTGCTGTTGAGGCTTACTGGAAGAGTGTCGCTTGGCCGGCGCAGGGGGTGTTCATCGGGGAGCCTCTCGCTGCTCCTTATTGTCGTTCTTGCGCTTTACAGGATTAAAATAAGCCCGCTATGAGCGAGCCGGATATTTAAGAATTAATCATCCCTTATCTACAACTGTTTTGCCGATTGGTGCAATGGTGATTCCAGCCAGTTTGAGGTGTTGAATTCCCAAAGGAATGCCAATGATGGTAATAAAACAAACTATGGCTGAAAGAATATGCCCAATCGCAAGCCAAAAGCCAGCAAAGATAAACCAAATTACATTGCCAATAGTGCCTAAGCTGCTGAGCACCTGCAATATGCTTTCAGGTGTTACGCGGCTTATTCGCACTTATGTTTGACAGCACACAGAAGTACTTTCGATGATTTGCTATCGTTATGCTTATTAGCCTGCCCTTGAATGGGTTGGTTCCAATTTAAATTTTTAACGTATTTGGGATACCTATATGCTTTCTAGCAAACCCTTCTCGATGATCCGCGAATTCCATCTGGCTGATTGGTTCACGCTGTCCAATGCCTTATGCGGCATGGGCGCGCTGTTTTCGGCAATGACTTATCTCCAGACAGCCGAGACGTTACATCTATACTTCGCCTGTGGCTTACTTCTATTTGCGTTGCTGTTCGATGTGCTGGATGGCCGTATCGCCCGTTGGCGGCGGCAGAGCTCGGCCATGGGGCTGGAGCTGGATTCGCTGGCCGATGTGATTTCGTTTGGTGTGGCACCGGCGACCATTGCCTACGCTTGCGGCATGCAGGGTCTATTTGACCGTGTCTTACTGCTATTCTTTGTTGCCAGCGGAGTATCACGCCTAGCCCGCTATAATGTCACCGCCGAGAAGCTTTCGGCGGGTGGTGACAAGGTAAAATACTTCGAGGGTACGCCGATCCCGACCTCGCTATTGTTGGTTATTGTGCTGGCGTTAGCGGTGTGGCAAGGTGCGCTGGGTACGCAATTGTGGTTTGGTGTCCTGTTTATTGGCGGCTTCCAGTTTCATCCATTGGCACTGATGTTCGCGTTGTCGGGTTCGCTAATGATCAGCCGGATCAAGATTCCTAAACTTTGACGAGTTGCTCGTTGCCCGTATTTTGGTCAACGGTATTAACGGCAATAATTGCCTTGGACTCTCTGGCAGGACTGTTTTTAATTTTTGAGGTTTTTTAGCATGCGTCCAACTTCTTTTTCAGCCTGCAACCAGTCATCCCATGAGTGTTCGGCCTCAAACCCCTTGCGTTCAGCAATGTAGTAGGCGGCTTCTTCGATATATTGCATACGCAGCTCGTCGGAAATCTCAATATGTATCGGAACTGGTGGTGAAAATCTTCCGATGTCTGTCAATCGCCGGCGCTTATATCCGGTAATCATGGCAAGCACCAGATTTTCTCGGTGGAACAGGCTGCCAACCGCTACTCCTATCAGATGCATTCCAACCACCCAAAGCCAAGTGCGGGCAACAAAGTTATGAAAGCCTTTCATCTTGTCTTCGTCGATCATACCGAAGGGCGCTGCGATGTCGTTGAACGACATATAGCCGGTAATGATGGTGAGGAACCCAAGCGTGAGCATCGCGTAGATGGCGAGTGCCCCTGCAGGGTTATGACCAAGATAACGTTTTGCCTTGCCCGTCAATATGCCTCTGATATAGGCGAGTGCTGCACCAGGATTGGGCCGGAATCTGCGAAATGCCGAAAAGTCTTGCATCAGAAAGCCGTAAAACCAGCGTAAGATAATCACTGCTCCGGCCACATAGCCGGCATAAACATGAATGTCACGCTTCAGCTCAGATGTAGCGGTGTAGTAAGCGATAGCAAAGGAACACACCAAAATCCAATGCAGCAATCTAGTTGGTAAAGACCAAATCTTAATCATTTGGATCTCCTTATTTATGAATTAGCATGGGATGCTACACAGCTAATGTTGCAAAAATTGTACCATCTTGATTTAAGTAAAGAAATTAGTGGGCATTCTGCGCTATTGCGGACATCTAGCCTTGTTAGCTCGGAAGCTTAGTATGTGCTTTCAGATACCTCGACATAGGATTTGAATAGTTATACCAGTCCAGACAGCCAAGTCAAATTGAACTGAAATGCCACTTAATGATTGATGCGGTGGATGCCCTCGGTGGTGTCGATGAAATTAAAAGCCTGTTCTTCGACTTCCAGAATAATCTATACGAAAAACTGGGTAGTTGGGCATGGTCTGCTATCTACTTATTGAGGCGATATGTATGTAATTTACTGGCAGGATGTTTTGCAAGGCATGTCGTTATTGGGTTACAATTGTGAATTAATGTTAATTAAGAAGAATTTTTTAGCGATAACGGCTTCTTAATGCAACCAATAGTATTGGTAAGCAAGATAAAAACCATGTA
>DIZU01000150.1:0-1118 GCA_002429455.1 Methylotenera sp. UBA6020
GTTTAGCGAGCTCGCGCTGCGCGATCCTTTGACCGGACTATTCAATCGACGTTACTTTGAGAGTAGTCTTGAGCGAGAGGTTAGCGTATCTGATCGGCGGCCTGGGAGCAAATTTGCGGTCGTGGTAGTTGATCTTGATGGATTCAAACCGATTAACGATACATTTGGCCATGAAGCCGGAGATGTCGTATTGAAGACGGTCGCCACACGCCTTACCCAATACGCTCGAACGAATGATACCGTTGCACGAATGGGCGGCGATGAGTTCACTTTGATCTGCACCGATCTTGGTGATGAAAATGATGCTGCAACATTTTGTGAACGATTACTTTGCTCAATTAATGAGCCTATCGTATTGGATATTGGACCTACGCAAGTAGGTGCGAGCATTGGGGTTGCCTTTTACCCTAATAAAACCAAATCTGAAAGTGACCTGATGCACACAGCAGACAAGGCCATGTATACAGCAAAAAAAGAGGGGCGAAATCGCTATGTTTGTTTAAGTGAATACTGATGGATTGCTGCCATAGGCTAAATGTGAGACAGGTTTAATTCTCTGCCATAAGCAGTCGCGTATCTGGACAGCATCGAGAACACCAATAACGACAGTGCTTTTGATGCAGCTAATAAACGAAAAACGAACAATTACAATGACCAACCTTTTGTAGTAGCATCCTAATGAGATTAAAAGTAAATATAAACCATCACGCCGGCTTTTCACTTGTGGAAATGGCGGTAGTGTTAATCATATTGGGATTTGTCTTGGCTACTTTACTTTTACCTTTGCAAGCGCAGCGCAATCAGTTATTTCAATCACAAACAGAAAATACGTTAGAAACTGCAAAAAAGGCTTTATTAGGCTACGCACAATCTCAAGGCCGGCTGCCATGCCCAGCCACTTTGGCAAGTAACGGAATGGAGCACCCGCTTGGTGGAGGAGTTTGTACGGTAAGTGTTGGTTTTTTACCTTCAGCCACACTCGGTGTTCAACCCGCAGATAGTAATGGATTTGCGTTAGATGGCTGGAGTAATCGAATTCGATATGCTGTCAATCAAACAAACGATGTGGGTGCTTTGACTACTCATTTTACGACTACCAATGAAATGGCAAATCAAGG
>DIZU01000150.1:1183-6377 GCA_002429455.1 Methylotenera sp. UBA6020
GGTGGCACAGACGCTAATTATTTAATTAATAATGCTGTAGCCGTCATTTATTCAATTGGTGCTACTGGCTCGCAGGTTTCAGGCGGTGCTGATGAAGATGCTAATTTGAATGTTGATCCTGTGTTTGTTAGTCATGACATTCGTTCAAGTGACCCTAATGGAGAATTTGACCACATGGTGATTTGGATTTCACCATACGTTCTCTATAATGCCATGATTGAAGCAGGACAATTACATTAATACATGAACGATAACCAACTCCTCCGTTACAGCCGCCATATCCTTCTGCCGCAAATTGGTTACGAAGGCCAAGAGAAGCTCGTCAACAGTCATGCACTTATCGTTGGTGCTGGCGGTTTAGGCTCACCTGTTGCCTTGTATCTTGCAGCAAGCGGTGTAGGTACATTGACAATTTGTGATTTTGATACCGTAGACTTAACCAATCTGCAACGCCAAATTGTGCACACTACGCCATCAGTCGGTACGAATAAAGCCATCTCGGCACAACAAACCTTGTTTGAAATTAACCCAAGTATTAACGTGAATACTGTATGTGTGAAATCGACAGAGGATGATTTTGCAAAATTAATTACTCAGGCCGATGTGGTGATTGATTGCAGCGATAACTTTGCCACCCGCTATACCTTAAATAGGCTATGCGTTAAGTTAAAAAAACCGCTGGTGTCAGGCGCGGCGATTGGCTTTGAAGGGCAGGTGACGGTATATGATATGCGCTCAAACGCCAGCCCTTGTTATCACTGTTTGTTCCCAGACTCCAGTGAAAGTACGGGCGAAAATACCGAGATGCGCTGTGCTGAGAATGGTGTGTTTGCGCCGCTAGTGGGCATGATAGGCACCACGCAAGCCGCTGAAGCGTTAAAGCTGCTGATGGGCATTGGCGAGAGCTTGCAAGGACGTTTATTATTGCTGGACGCATTCTCTATGGAGTGGCGAACTATCAAGCTGGGTAAAGACCCAGCTTGTACTGTTTGTTCAGCTTAAATTATTTACTGCCGATTAAGCTTTTAACCGCGCCGACTAAATCGCCTGGCATGACGATGATTTTACTGTTTTCAGAAGCCGACATTTTTTGCAAAGCCGTAATGTAGCGGTCGCCCAATAAAAACATCGCAGATGCATTGTTCTCTTTCACCGCCTCGGTGATGAACTTAATGGATTCGGCCGATGCTTTGGCGGCGACCATTTGTGCTTCAGCGTCTTTGCGGGCTGCTTCCAAACGCGCTTCAGCGTTAAGAATCAGCGATTGCTTGGCGCCTTCAGCTTCTGTGACTACCGCTACACGTTCACGCTCGGCCGCAGCTTGTCTTTCCATCGCATCCTGCATGTTGGGTGATGGTTTGATGTCTTGAATTTCAACGGACTTTACTGTTAAACCCCAGTCTAGCGCTTCGTCGGCGATGGCGGATTTAAGCTCAGCCTTGATGCGGTCACGCGAGGTTAGTGCTTGGTTTAGGTCCATACCCCCAATAATCGAGCGCAAGCTGGTTTGCACCATATTGCGCATGGCTTCTCTAAAGTTTTCAATGCCATACACTGCACGCTCGATATTCGAAACCTTGATGAACGCGATTGCGTTAGCCAGAATCACTGCATTGTCGCGCGTAATCACCTCTTGTTCAGGTACTTCTAAAATAATGTCTTTCGTGGTGACCTTGTAGCTCACCTTGGTGAATATAGGGTTAATTACATGCAGGCCCGGGTTTAGTACGCCAGCAAATTTCCCCAAGCGTTCCACTACCCACTCTTCACCCTGCGGCACAATCCGTACGCCTTTTATGATGGCGATGACTACGGCAGCCACTAAAAATATGGAGACAAAACTAAAATCAATCATGGTGTTTTCCTAAAAGTTGGACTAGTAATTTTTAAACCTTGGTTTTCAAATTTCTGCTATTTTGAAATTTCTAGTTTTTTGAGATTCTTAATGCATTACCTTCAACTGCTACTATAGTGGCATTGCTACCGGCTTCAATCGTTTCATCACAAACCGCTGCCCATTCGCGGCTACCCATCACCCCTTGGGTAAAACGAATTTTGCCAATGTGGTTGCGGCTACAAGTCTCAATGACCGTACCTATGCGCCCAATTTCTTCACCTTGCGCCTGCCCCACGCGTGAGTGTGTTTCAATTTTTTTGTAATTAAGCCGCCATATGGCTAAAGAGCCTAAGGATAATGCTGCAAACATCGCAAACTGTAAACCATGAGGCATGCTGGGCAACAGCCACATGGTAAGCGCAACGCATAAAGCGGCCACGCCAAACCACAGTACATAAAAAGTGCCGGTGGCGATTTCTACCCCGAGTAATATCAGGCCTATTGCACCCCATACCCACATTGCTTCAATCATATTGACCTTTGCACAATAAAGTTTTGAAATAATTGCCGCTTAGTATTTTGCCACAAATTATCTTAGCATTTTTTAGTTTAAGCATTGTAAATACTGAGTCCAGTGTGCGTAAGCCATACATGTTGCATTCAAGTAAGGCGTTAAATACTCCGTAAAAAGGCAACAATGGCGATGAGCGCGATGTAACAAGCGGTAATAAAAAACACGTATTGCATAAGCATTAGACATGTAGCCAACGCCATAAAAAAAGGTCACAATCGAATAGTAAGAAAGTAAGAACAAAATAAGGAGTTGCTTTAGCCATGAACTCACGTAAGTTAACGATTCCCTGTGATCGCGATGAGCGTTTACATTACATCAAGCGACAGTTCCCTGCCGCTAAAGGCCCTGACTTGGCGCCCGAGTGGGCAGGTGGACGACTCAATGCCCTTAAAAAGCTGAATAGTATTGATGCGGTGGCCTACGCCAGAAATCATCATTTTTTGAATGGCGCGGTGACGCATTTGTCGCCGTATTTGCGCCATGGCTGCCTCACCTTAAACGAGGCGTTTGATTCTGTGAAAAAACGATTTGGATCGCAGGCTGAAAAGCTTTTGGTTGAATTTGCCTGGCGTGATTACTGGCGGCAAGTATGGTCCGCCGAAGGTAACGCCATTTATAGCGAGATGGAACCGCCTAAAGTGGCGATTGGTCATGCGCCTTTGAGTGACGATATTCTACAAGGTAAAACAGGTTTGCCTTGTATGGATGCGTTTATTAACGACTTGCTGACAACAGGCTATTTGCACAACCATGCGCGTATGTGGTTTGCGAGTTACGTGGTGCATCATCGAAAAATAGATTGGCGTGCCGCAGCCGACTGGTTTGAGGCGCACCTGATAGATGGCGATATTGCAAGCAATCATCTTTCATGGCAATGGGTTACTTCCACTTTTAGCTCAAAACCATACTTTTTTAATAAAGAAAGTCTGGCTCGCTACACCGGTGAAAAATATTGCGCTGATTGTCAGGCGCAATGTCCATTTGATGCCAGTTATGAAGCCTTGAATGAGCGATTGTTTAACCAAACGCTGGTGCCGGTAGCAAAGCAATATGTCCTAACGCCTTTGCCTAAAAAAACCATGTCTGGCTTTCCAACAATCGCAGTGTTTGTGCATGATGAAATGCTCTCTGCTGCGCATGCTTTACTCAAAAAACCGTTACCCAAGATTTTTGTGTTTGATCCAGCGGTGCATGGAGCCTGGTCACTCAATCGCTTGCAATTTGTGGCTGATTGCTTGAATGAAATGGAGGATGTGGAGGTTTGGTTGGGTGATACCTATGAAGTGCTCATGCATCGAAGTGTGGGACAGGTGCTTACGCAAGACACGCCAAATCGCAAAATTAGAGACCTGCTCGAACCATTTTTACCAAAATGGGAGCCAGTTGCAAAGTTTGCCGATGTCAAAATTAGCGCGCAACGCTTAAAACGTTTTTCTCGTTATTGGGAAAAAGTAGGGCCGTTGGTGCTGGGTGATGCCAGCTAGCGAAATTGGCGTATCGCAAATCCATGTTTTCCCTAGTGTTGGGCTGGGTTAGTCGCTGTGGTAAAATCCCACCCCTATGAATACTGCAAACACCCCCCCCAAAGAACTGGCTCGAGAATTAGCGAAGTCATTTGATCCCAAAACCATTGAAAGCCACTGGTATGAATTTTGGGAGAGTCGCGGCTACTACGCCGCTGGCTTAGACGCTAATAAGCAAGACAACTTCTGCATCTTGCTACCACCACCCAATGTCACCGGCACCTTGCACATGGGGCATGGCTTTAACCAAACCTTGATGGATGCCTTGACCCGCTATCACCGTATGCGTGGCGATAATACGCTATGGCAACCAGGCACAGACCATGCGGGCATTGCGACCCAAATCGTCGTAGAGCGCCAACTTGATGCGCAAGGCGTATCACGCCATGACCTGGGCCGTGAAAAATTCCTGGAAAAAGTGTGGGAGTGGAAAGAATACTCGGGCGGCACCATCACTAAACAAATGCGTCGTTTGGGCACCTCGCCAGATTGGAGCCGCGAGCGTTTCACCATGGATGAAGGTTTGAATAAAACCGTTACCGAGACGTTTGTGCGCTTGTATAACGAAGGCTTGATTTATCGTGGCAAACGCTTGGTGAATTGGGATGTTAAGCTCGGTACGGCTGTTTCAGATTTAGAAGTGGTGCAGGAAGAAGAAGATGGCTTCATGTGGCACATCAACTATCCACTTGCTAGTGGTGAAGGCTTTCTAACTGTTGCGACAACGCGCCCGGAAACCATGCTGGGCGACGTGGCGGTGATGGTGCATCCTGAAGATGAGCGTTATGCGCATCTCATCGGTCAAAAAGTAAAACTGCCGTTATGTGACCGCGAAATTCCGATTATTGCCGATGACTATGTAGATAAAGAATTTGGTACTGGTGTGGTTAAAGTCACGCCAGCACATGATTTTAACGATTATGCGGTTGGACAGCGTCATAAATTGCCTATGATTGGCATTTTGACTTTAGACGGTAATGTGAATGATGCTGCACCGAAGCAATATCAGGGTTTAGAGCGTTTTATAGCTCGTAAACAAGTCGTTGCAGATTTAGAAGTCCAAGGATATTTAGTTAAAACCGATAAACACAAACTGAAGGTGCCGCGTGGCGATCGTACGGGCGTAGTGATTGAACCTATGCTCACCGACCAGTGGTTTGTCGCCATGAGTAAACCTGCTGCTGACGGTAAGAGCATCACGCAAAAAGCGCTTGATGTAGTTGCCAGTGGTGAAATCAAGTTTTACCCGGAGAACTGGGT
>DIZU01000077.1:0-3005 GCA_002429455.1 Methylotenera sp. UBA6020
GTTAAATTGTGAACTGTTCTTTTAAAAGGTTTATTTTTATAATTTTTAAGGTAACGTATGTTCGGTAATTTAAAAGGCTTATTAAAATATGTCATTTGGGCAATCCTAATTCCAATTGTCTTATTTGTTTTGTACACATGGGCAACCCTGAGATTTGTATATTCATCCGGCGAGCGTGCGGGTTACGTGCAAAAATTCTCACTTAAAGGCTACGTGTGTAAAACATGGGAGGGTGAACTGGTTTTAGTGTCAATGCCAGGCACACAGGCCGAAAAGTTCTTTTTTACAGTTAAAGAAGATGATGTTGCAAAAAAAATCAACGACTCCTTAGGTAAGCGCGTAAAAATTAACTATGAAGAACACCAAGGTATTCCATCATCTTGTTTTGGTGAATCGGCATATTTTGTTCATGACGTTCAATTTTTAGAAAAATAAGCCTAAAAAAGTAATCTTATGCAAAAACAAATAAACTTTAATCTAGCGCAATATCTCTAACCCAACACACTTATAAGTATATTTAAGTCTCTTTAATCTAGAGCGCTTTTTATAGGCATTTGCACAAGCATGGCAGACCAAAAAAACTACATCACCCCTGAAGGCCACGCAGCCATCGAGGCGGAATTCCAGCAGTTACTCAAAGTAGAACGCCCTGAGGTGGTGAGGGTTGTCTCATGGGCAGCAGGCAACGGTGATCGAAGCGAAAATGGCGATTATATCTATGGTAAAAAGCGATTACGCCAAATAGATGGTCGCTTACGTTTTTTGATGCAACGCATGGATTTAGCGGTGATCGTTGACCCTGCCACCCAGCAAGGCTTGGAAAAAGTATTTTTTGGCGCTTGGGTCACATTATTTTCACTGAAAGATGACATCGAACACACCTACCGTATTGTCGGCCAGGATGAGCTTGAGCCGTCACTTGGTTATATCAGTTGGGTTTCACCTTTGGCTCGCGCCATGCTGGGTAAGCAGGTCGGCAACGTCATCAAAGTCATCACTCCCGCCGGTGAGGAGCAATATGAAATCATCGAAGTACAATATCAGCCACCTAAAACTCCAGCAGTCTAAGAATCCCAATAACCTGTATGAGCAATCACAAAAACAATCGTTGGGATATTTTTTGCAAAATTGTCGACAACTACGGTGACATTGGCGTCTGTTGGCGACTAAGCCAGCAACTGGCTCATGAGCACCATTTACAAGTGCGTCTATTTATTGATGATTTTGCGACAGCCAGCAAAATAATTTCTGCTTTAGATAGTCCATCAACTCAAACATCACAAATAGTAAACGGCGTTGAAATATGCGCGTGGCCTACAGGTCTGATTGAATCTGAAATAGACCCGGCAGACGTTGTGATAGAAACTTTTGGCTGCACGTTACCTGACGAGTATATTCAGCAAATTCAGCCATATGACATCATCTGGATCAATTTAGAATATCTTTCTGCTGAAGCCTGGGTAAGCGACTTTCATGCAAAACCTTCACAGCACCCTACATTAGCCATCACTAAATACTTCTTCTTTCCAGGTTTTTTCGATGATACCGGCGGTTTGATTCGTGAAGAAAATTTAAGAGTAGCCCGCGATGCATTTTTAAACTCAAAAGCCTTGCAAAAAGAATTCTGGCAAAAACTGGGGCTGGCAGATCCGGTACCCAGAAATGAAATAGATACAGCCAAAAATTCAGTAAAAATTTCACTTTTTTGTTACCCGCAAGCCGATATTAACAGCTTGTTTTTGGCATTAATGAAGTCCCATCAACCTGTCATTTTATTTTTGCCATTTAATGGAAAAATAGCTGATTTAAATGAAGTTCTAACTGACTTTAAGCTAACTATTGGCGATGTATTGCATAAGGGCAATCTCACCGTTCACCTATTGCCATTTTTATCGCAAGCCGACTATGACCGTTTATTATGGGCATGTGATTTGAACTTTGTACGCGGTGAAGATAGCTGGATACGGGCTATTTGGGCCGGAAAACCATTTATATGGCAACCCTATCTTCAAGCCGAAGATGTACATATCAACAAACTTGATGCTTTTTTAAAAGCTTATGCCAGCAACGCCTCAGCGGACGTGCAATCTCTATTGCACGCTTCTCACCTTGTCTGGTCTGGAAATTCGCTTAAAAACTCCCAGCCCGCCGATGAAGCCGGAACTCAAGATGAATACGCAGAATCCAACGTATGGCAGTCGCTAATTAATCACTTACCTACTTTACAAACTTACACAAACAAACAAGCCAACGCACTCGCCATGCAGCCTGACCTGGCAACTAAGCTGGTGATTTTTAGTGAGAATTTAAGAAAAAATAAGGTATAATTCGCGTTTTTAGCGTACAGATATTTACGTACTTATATTTAGTACGCACTAACTTTAACCAAAAGCTTAATTTAGCAAGGCAACCTATGAAAACAGCACAAGAACTCCGCGTTGGTAACGTGATTATGATTGGTAACGATCCACTCGTTATCGTCAAAGCAGAATACAATAAATCTGGCCGCACCTCAGCTGTAGTCAAAATGAAGTTCAAGAATCTATTGACAGAAACACCAAGCGAGAACATTTACAACGCAGGCGACAAATTTGAATTAGTCGTCTTAGAGAAAAAAGAAGTGACTTATTCATACTTCGCTGATCCATCTTATGTGTTTATGGATGCAGATTACAACCAGTTTGATGTTGATGGCGAATACATGACTGATGTCCTTCCGTACCTTGAAGATGGCATGCCAGCTGACATTCGTTTTTACAACGAGAAACCAATCTCAGTTGAAGTAGCCAACTCTTTAGTACGCGAAATCACTTATACCGAGCCAGCCGTTAAAGGTGATACATCAGGTAAAGTAATGAAACCAGCTAAAATCGCAACGGGCTTTGAAATACCAGTACCACTGTTTTGCAGCACTGGTGACAAAATTGAAATTGATACGCGTACTGGCGAATATAGAAACCGCGTCTTGAAATAATTTTTCAGCTTTACTGTTCCTAATAAAATCC
>DIZU01000077.1:3189-5363 GCA_002429455.1 Methylotenera sp. UBA6020
GCTGTTCCTAATAAAATCATAAAAGTAAAAATAAAAAAGCGTAAAAAGATAAAAAAAGGGAGCAACCAGCTCCCTTTTTTTATGCCTAGAAAGGCTTAATCGCGTTAGTATAGAAACCCTGACAAGTTAATATAATCGCTGGAGACTACCATGAACGACAAACAACTGGTCGCTTTACAAGCTGCGAAATATGTTAAAAATGGCATGCTTGTTGGCTTAGGCACTGGCTCTACTGCCAACTACTTTATTGAAGAACTAGCACGCTGCCAAGCTGAAGAAGGTCTAAAAATCACCACCGTTGCCAGCTCCACCATCAGTGCGCAAAAAGCGCAATCACTGCATCTGCCAATAATTGCACTAGAACACATTAGCAGCATTGATTTGTATGTAGATGGTGCTGATGAAATTACCCCCGAGATGACCTTACTTAAAGGTCGCGGCAGTGATTTAGTCAAAGAAAAATTACTGGCGAAAGCGGCAACACAATTTATTGCGGTAGCCGATGAAAGCAAGCTCGTTAGTAATATCGGCCAAAACTTCTCCATTCCCATTGAGGTGATTCCTTTTGCTTGGCAACTCACCAAAAGAAGTCTTGAAGTGATAGGCGGGCAAGGTGATTTACGCCCCAATGCCGCCAAAGATGGTTTTTGGGTGACCTCGCATGGCAGCTATGTGCTTGATATGAAGTTCGACAAAAACCTCAATGCCAAAACATTGAATGACTTAATCAACAATACACCTGGCGTAGTAGAACATGGTATTTTTTATGGTCTCACCAATGCGGTATTTATCGCCGCAAACGGCGTAGTAAGTGAACGCTGGGCTTAAAGTCCATCAAACAAACAAGCTCTAATGCGTTTATTTACTTCTTTATTGTTAGTACTTTTGGTTGCTGCCTGTACGCCACCTGAAGACCAAGCAAAGCAGAAAGCTGCGATTGTTAACAACCACGAACTTATTTTTGTTACGCACAACAGCCCTACTACTTATTACATCAATGGTGACAATCAATTTGCCGGCATTGAATATGACTTAGCTACTCTATTTGTCAAAGAATACGCGCCGGAATATCAAATCAAGTTTTTATTAGTCAACAGCATCAGTGACGTCATTCCTGCGCTGCTCAAAGGCAAGGCACATATTGCCGCTGCAAACCTATCTGTCACCCATCTGCGTCAACAGCTTGTACAGTTTTCTAAACCTTACCAAGAAACGCAACAACAACTTATATACAACAATGAGCTGGATGAAAAACCTAAAGACTTAGCATCAATTGCGGATAAAAAAATTGCTGTGCCTGAGGGTACTAGCTTTGCTGAACGCTTGGGCCAAATACAAAAGCAACAACCAACACTACATTGGCAAACGATTAAACAAACCAACTCTGAATCACTGTTAGATGAAGTGGCGAGTGGTGTTTTAGACTTTACAGTGGCTGACAGCCATTTGGTTGCAGTGATGCAAAATTACTACCCAAACCTAGCGGTGGGCATGCCAATAGGCAAGCCAGATAACATCGCATGGGCCTTGCCAAAAAACGCAGACCCTCAACTCGTAAAAAAAGTGAATGCTTTTTTTGACAAAATTCGCAAAGATGGCACATTACGTAATTTAATTGATCGTTACTATGGCAATACCAAGCGCTTAAACACGCAGGACGTCACCAGCTTTCTCAAACTCTCTAATACGTTATTGCCCAAATATAAGCATTTGTTTAAGCAAGCACAGGAAGTGACTGGGATTGATTGGCGGCTGTTGGCAGCAGTAAGCTACCATGAATCACATTGGGACACATTTAACACCTCGCCCACTAATGTACGTGGACTCATGATGCTAACGGAAAATACGGCCGACTTAATGGGTGTTACCGATAGGCTCGACCCTAAGCAAAGCATACCAGCCGGTGCTAAATATATACTCAAAATGAAAGATACTATCCCTGAGCGCATACCGGAGCCGGATAGAACCTATTTGGCGCTGGCTGCATATAACATTGGCTATGCCCATGTTGAGGATGCGAGAGTACTGGCTAAGCGCTTAAAACTTAACCCGGATAGCTGGGCCGATGTTAAAAAAACGCTAGTAATGTTGAACAATCCAGAATATTACAGCACAGCTAAGTTTGGTTACGCGAGTGGCGGCGCTCCGGTGATTTTTGTTGAATCTATCCGCAG
>DIZU01000077.1:5640-5861 GCA_002429455.1 Methylotenera sp. UBA6020
TCCAAACCCTTCATATACGGCCTTAACGCTTCGGGAACAGTCACGCTACCATCTGCGTTTTGATAGTTTTCCAGCACGGCGACCAAGGTACGCCCTACTGCTAAACCAGAACCATTGAGAGTGTGTACCAACTCTGGTTTACCGTTTCCATTTCTAAACCGTGCGCTCAAACGACGTGCCTGAAATGCCTCACAATTAGAAACTGATGAAATCTCACGATA
>DIZU01000077.1:6093-6294 GCA_002429455.1 Methylotenera sp. UBA6020
ACCATTTCCTCCAGGGCTGCGTAGCTTGTATCGGGATGGACGATTTGTACCATTTCGACTTTATCAAACTGATGCTGACGTATCATGCCCTTGGTATCACGTCCGTAAGAACCAGCTTCGGAGCGGAAACAAGGCGTATGCGCAGTAAGTTTTATTGGTAATGATTCTAAAGCTACGATTTCATCACGTACTGTATTAGTA
>DIZU01000077.1:6475-22558 GCA_002429455.1 Methylotenera sp. UBA6020
TGTATAAGCGTACTGTATTAGTAAGCGTGACTTCTGAAGTCGGAATGAGATACAGTTTAGGCAGTTTCTCTGCTTCCATTTTTTCAATTTGCTCTTTTGTGTGATCGCCAATATACGACACAACTTGTAATCCGGCCCCGTTGCCAATAGCAAACAAATCATCTTCAAACTTAGGCAGTTGACCTGTACCAATCAATGTCTCCCTATTGACCAAATAAGGCGTATAGCACTCCTCATAGCCATGCTTTTCGGTTTGCGTATCCAACATGAACTGTGCCAACGCACGATGTAGCTTGGCGATTTGTCCGCGCATCAAGGTAAAGCGGGTACCCGATAGTTTAATTCCTGTTTCAAAATCCAATCCCAACGGTGTACCCACATCCGTATGGTCTTTGATTTCAAAATCAAAACTACGTGGTATGCCTACTTTGCGTACCTCAACGTTATCAGCTTCAGACTGACCTTGCGGCACACTCTCATGCGGTAGGTTTGGAACATTCAATAAAAGATTCTGCAAATTAGTTTGTAGTTCAATTAATCGCGCCTCATCGGCCTTTAATTGGTCACCCAACCCTGCAACTTCAGCCAAAATTGCACTCACGTCTTCACCTTTAGATTTAGCAATGCCAATCTGCTTAGAAGTATTATTACGCTTGGCTTGCAGCTCTTGCGTGCGAGTTTGTACCGTTTTGCGTTCTTGCTCTAACGTAGTAAAGTAGGCTGCGTCAAAGTCAAAACCGCGCTTTTTTAGCTGGCTAACAACACCGTCTAAATCATTTCTTAATGCTTGAATATCTAACATATCATCTCTATTTCCTAGATTTTAATTTCCAGAATTTTATTTCTTGGACTTTTTATCTAATTCTTTTAAGTGGTTTAATTTTTCGCTAATTTTACCTTCTAAGCCGCGTGGTGTGGGCATATAAAATTGCAAGGCGGCTAATTCATCGGGGAAATATTGCTCTCCAGCGGCATAAGCCTCAGGCTCATTATGCGCATATCGATACTCTTTGCCGTAATCCAATGCTTTCATCAGCTTAGTGGGGGCGTTTCTTAAGTGTAGCGGTACAGGGCGTGACTTATCTTGAGCAACAAAAGCTTTGGCCTGATTATAGGCGTTGTAGGCTGCGTTGCTTTTAGGCGCCACTGCCAAATAAATCACCACATTGGAAAGTGCCAGCTCCCCTTCAGGCGAGCCAAGTCGCTCATAAATCTGGCAGGCCTCAAGTGCCATGCTTTGCGCACGCGGGTCCGCCAATCCGATATCTTCAATGGCCATACGGATGATGCGCCGACCTAAATACAGCGGGTCTGCACCGCCATCTATCATGCGTAAAAACCAATACAGCGCCGCATCTGGATTTGAGCCACGCACCGATTTATGCAGGGCGGAAATCTGGTCATAAAACGCTTCGCCACCTTTATCAAACCGGCGTAGCTTGGCTGCCATCGTGGTTTGCAAAAAGGCTTCATCTATGGCGGTGACATTCGCCCCTTCAGCGGCATTAAATAAGCTTTCCACAAAGTTGAGCAAGCGCCTTGCGTCGCCATCGGCATAGGCTAAGATTTGTTCACGGACATCGTCCGTAATGGTGGTATTTTCTGCGACTAATTGCTGTGCACGGTTAAGCAATAGCGCCAACTCCGGCTCAGACAAGGCGTTGAGTACAAACACCTGCGCACGACTTAGCAAAGCACTATTGACTTCAAATGAAGGGTTTTCAGTAGTGGCACCAATAAAGGTGATCAAACCACTTTCAACAAACGGCAAAAATGCATCTTGCTGACCTTTGTTGAAACGATGCACTTCATCCACAAACAGAATGGTTTTACGGCCATGTTGCTGCAAGGTAAGCTCGGCTCGTTCAACCGC
The DNA here is from genome assembly GCA_002429455.1 of Methylotenera sp. UBA6020. GTDB lineage: Bacteria > Pseudomonadota > Gammaproteobacteria > Burkholderiales > Methylophilaceae > Methylotenera. The sequence continues at coordinate 8,349 of DIZU01000077.1, forward strand.
TTCGCGAATATCTTTAATGCCGGAAAGTACCGCAGAAATAGGGATGAACTCGGCATCCGCCGTATTGGCAATCAAGCGCGCCAGCGTAGTTTTCCCCACGCCAGGCGGCCCCCACAATATCATGGAAGGCAGCTTGCCTGATTGAAACGCCAGACGGAGCGGCTTACTTTCACCCAAAAGATGTGCCTGCCCAACAACTTCATCTAAAGTTTTGGGGCGTAATCGCTCAGCAAGTGGCGCTTGTGGGCTGGCAGGTTGAAACAAACTATTCAAAATAACGCTATATCTCTCTAAGTCGCTTGCGCGCCTTTATCTTTCTAGATTACCTGCATATTAGCAGGTGGTAAACCATTGCAATAGTGTTGCCATATCTTTTATAAGCACACTCAATGTTGCATGTGGTAAGAACTCTGTAAAACAAAGTACAGTATAGCGCTTGGCTTTTCAGGCAGGGTAGCTTCACCTTGCTGATTGCAGCATAAGTTCCTATTTACACGAAACTCAAAACACACTCAAATACGTGTTTTCTACAAATACCAAAGGCGCAATTCGCGCCTTTGGGTTAACTTCACTATTAGCTTGCATTACTGCAATACTCAATCACTTATTCACCAACAACATCAACGCCTTTGGGTGGCTTAAACAAAAAGGTCTTTCCATTAATAACCGGATTATGTTCAAGGTCATTAAAAACAATTTGCGTTTTATGACCAAAACTATCGACCAATTCCATTTCTTGCAGCGTGTCATCCTTAAAACCTAACAGTATTTTCTCAAAACCGGAGTCTTTATCTTTTGGTTCGGCACTCACCCAGTCAAGATTATCTTTACGATCAATATTACTAAGCTTAAAACCTTTTTCTAAACTATCGTCACCGGCCAACAATGCTGCAGGACTAGAGCCTAATGCTTTGCCCAACTCCCGTACTGTTACTTGTGCCAACTCTGTGTCATAGAGCCACACTTGCTTACCATCACTGATGATTTGTTGCTCGTAGGGCTTGTTGTAATCCCATCTAAATTTGTTCGGACGTTTTAACTGCATTTCGCCGTTTACTTCTTGTACTTTACGGCCTTGCTTATCAGTGACTACCTGATAAAAATTAGCGCGCATGGCATGCGTTTGATTGTAAAAATTTCTGAGGCTTGCAATTCCATCTGCTTTAACACCTAATGGCAGCATCAGCATGCCAGCCAACATCATTACTTTTATCTTACTCATGCAAATCCTAACGATTTAATAATATCAAGCTTAATTGGCAATAAGCTTGATCTGGAATTAAGCCTCATGATGCGGTGCTAGCACTTCACGATTACCATTGCTTTGCATGGCAGATACCAAGCCGGCACGTTCCATATCTTCGATCAAACGCGCGGCACGGTTGTAACCTATGCGTAGCTGACGCTGCACTGCTGAAATGCTGGCGCGGCGGGTTTTAAGCACAATACCGACAGCCTCATCATAAAGGGGATCAACTTCTCCGCCTTTTTCTGCACTGCCTCCAGTAAAATCTGCACCGCCTTCTTCTGCTTCATTACTTAGGATACCGTCAATATAGTTAGGTTCACCTTGCGCTTTTAAGTAGTTCACTACTTTATGCACTTCCTGGTCAGACACAAACGCACCGTGAATACGCATCGGGTAACCTGTGCCGGGCGGCATATAAAGCATATCACCCTGCCCCAATAACGCCTCAGCGCCCATTTGGTCTAGTATCGTGCGTGAGTCAATTTTGCTAGACACCTGAAAAGCAACACGCGTGGGGATATTGGCTTTAATTAAACCCGTAATCACATCAACTGACGGACGTTGTGTTGCCAGCACCAAATGGATGCCGGAAGCGCGCGCTTTTTGCGCTAAACGTGCGATCAGCTCTTCCACTTTTTTACCTACCACCATCATCAGGTCTGCCAGTTCATCAATCACCACCACAATTAATGGCATTTCGGTCAATGGTTCTGGCTCATCTGGTGTGAGGCTAAATGGATGCGGTATTTTTCGACCTTCTTTGTCGGCTTCCCTAATTTTTTGGTTATATCCGGCTAAGTTACGCACACCTAAAGTTGACATCAACTTATAGCGACGCTCCATTTCCGCAACGCACCAGTTCAAGGCATTTGCGGCTTGTCGCATATCGGTGACTACCGGCGCCAGCAAATGCGGAATACCTTCGTATACTGAAAGCTCCAGCATTTTAGGGTCAATCAAAATCATGCGTACCTGGCTTGCATCGGCTTTGTACAACAGGCTCAAAATCAGCGCATTGATCGCAACAGACTTACCCGAACCCGTAGTACCAGCGACCAGTACATGCGGCATTTTGGCAAGATCAGCCACCGCAGGTTTACCAGCAATATCTTTACCTAAGGAAATGGCGAGTGGCGAATGAACGTCAGCATAAGCCTGACTGCCCATGATTTCTGACAAATAGACAATTTGCCGCTTAGGGTTGGGAATCTCCAAACCCATGCAGGTTTTACCCGGAATCGTTTCTACAACACGAACGCTCACTACTGACAGTGCTCGAGCTAAATCTTTTACCAGGTTAGTGACTTGGCTACCCTTAACCCCGGCCGAAGGCTCTAACTCATAGCGGGTAATCACTGGTCCCGGCAATGCCGTCAACACTTTGACTTCAATACCAAAATCCATCAACTTGCGTTCGATCAAACGTGAGGTGAAGTCCAACGTTTCTGCCGATTGCAACGGCACCGTACCAGATGGTTCGTCTAACAAATGTAGTGGAGGTAAGGGGGTGTCGGGGAGCGCCTCAAACAGCGGCGCTTGTTTTTCTTTTTGTACGCGCGCACTCTGCGCAATTTCAAGCACTGGCGTTTCAATGACCACCGGTTCACGATCTACCACGCGCTTACGCTCGGTCTGTACATATTCAGCGCGTTCTAACTCAACAGCCTTACCGGCTTTTCTATCTTGCCAATCTTGCCATTTAAGCTTGATAAATTCGTAGCTCACAATTAAACCTGCGCCGAATTTTTCGGTGAGCATAATCCAAGACCAGCCGGTAAATAGACTGAAGCCAACCACAAACATCAACAGCAATAACATGCTTGAACCAATATAACCAAACATGCCACGCAGCCCACTATCTACCGCTGTACCCAACATGCCACCCGGCGCAAGCGGCAATGAGGCAGGCAAGCCGATTAAATGACCGGCTTCTAAAGCGCATGAAGCAATGAGCAATAAACCAAACCCAATAAAATTGAAGAGTAAGAATGGCTTTTTACTTAAATCAACTACTTCCAACTCCAAATAGACAAACCACATGGCATAAAAAGCCAGTACCGCCCACCACCAAGCTGAAAAACCAAAGAGATACAGCAACATATCAGAAACCCATGCACCAACGCTGCCACCACTGTTATGGATGGCTGCATCGCCAGCCGCCATATGCGACCAGGAAGGGTCTTCACGATGATAAGTAAAAAGAATGACGGCAATATAAAGCCCAACCAGCACTAAACCTAGCCACCATGCCTCTTTAACGAGCGTTGCAGTAATAGCATGCGATTTACTGATTTCGGCTTCACGGCGCGCGTTCACTGGTGTTGATTTTTTGAAGAACAAGATAGTAAGAACCTTACATATTTTTAGCGTTGAATTAAATTATAGCAGTATCAAAGTCGCTGCGTAGCTAATACAATACCAAACTAATTTTAATCATATATACAGATAGGAAAACATCGTGGATATTGGCATTAAAGAACAAGATAGAAAGAATATTGCACAAGGTTTGTCCCATCTTTTAGCCGACACTTACACACTTTATCTTAAAACCCATTATTTCCATTGGAACGTTACAGGACCAATGTTTAACACGCTACATTTGATGTTTGAAACACAATATACTGAACTGGCACTTGCCGTAGATTTAGTCGCTGAACGCATTCGTTCGCTAGATGTTTACGCGCCTGGCACTTATCGCGACTTTGCAAAACTGACTTCGATCAAGGAAACTGAATCCGTGCCTAAAGCACAAGAAATGATTAAAGAGTTGGTAGCAGGCCATGAGGCTGTGTGCCGCACGGCACGAAGCGTATTTCCTGCTGCGGAAGCAGCCTCTGACGAAGCTACCGCTGACTTATTGACGCAACGTTTACAGTTACATGAAAAAACAGCTTGGATGTTGCGTAGCCTGTTAGAAAATTAAATCAGTAAATTAAATTGGTTCAAGTTAGTTTTAGCTACTTGTAAAAGTGGACGCTGAATACAATCTAACTTTTACTGATTCATTCTTACCCGCTTATTCATATTAGATATTATTAAAGGTTTTTATAATGGCAACACGTCACGCCCACTTACTTATTTTAGGCTCTGGTCCTGCCGGTTATTCTGCTGCGGTGTATGCTGCACGCGCAAATCTTAAGCCCGTATTGATCACCGGCATTGCACAAGGTGGACAGCTCATGACCACTACCGATGTGGACAACTGGCCGGCAGATGCCGATGGCGTACAAGGGCCGGAATTGATGGAGCGCTTTCAAAAACACGCTGAACGCTTTGATACCGAAATGATTTTTGACCACATTCACACCACGCACTTAAACGAAAAACCGATACGCTTGGTGGGCGATAGTAGCGAATACACTTGCGATGCGCTGATTATTGCTACCGGCGCCTCCGCTCAGTATTTAGGCCTGCCAAGTGAAGAGAAATTCGCAGGTAAAGGGGTGTCTGCTTGTGCAACTTGTGATGGTTTTTTCTATCGTAACCAAGAGGTAGCGGTGGTTGGTGGTGGCAATACCGCGGTTGAAGAAGCGCTCTATTTAGCCAATATTGCCAGCAAGGTCACCTTGGTTCACCGCCGTGACAAATTCAGGGCTGAGGCAATTTTGGTGGACAAACTAATGGCGCGTGTTGCTGAAGGCAAGATCGTGTTAGAAACTTTCGCCACACTAGAGGAAGTGCTGGGTGATGACGGCGGCGTGACCGGCATGCGCATTAAAAATGTAAATGATGGCAGCACCAAAGACATTAAGTTAATGGGGGTGTTTATTGCGATTGGTCATAAACCAAACACCGGTATTTTTGCAGGCCAACTTGAGATGGAAAACGGCTACATCATCACGCACGCTGGTCGCGGCGGCAACTTCACCGCCACCAGCGTGCCTGGCGTATTTGCCGCTGGTGATGTGCAAGATCACATCTACCGCCAAGCGGTAACCAGTGCTGGTACAGGTTGCATGGCCGCATTGGATGCTGAGCGTTACCTGGATAAATAGAGTCTATGAAAAAATAGAATCTACGATAAATAACGTCTCAATTAATTAAATCTTAGAGAATGCTGTGGTGGTGCGAAAAAAAACTGATCGGAAAGCTGATGAAAAAATCAGTCAAGACATTGTTCAAGACAACGATGACGATCTAAATCTGTTTCGCGAAGCAGTGAAAGATGCCAGACCTTTCACTGCGCCGCCGGTGCATGTATACCAAGCAAAACCCAAACCCATCCCTAGACAATTCATTCGTGATGAACAGCAAGCCCTTGCTGATTCATTGTCGGACCATTTTATTCCAGCGCACGAGCTTGAAACTGGTGAAGAACTGCTTTACTTGCGAGACGGCCACTCTCCCGACATTTTAAGCAAACTACGCCGTGGTCATTGGGTGGTGCAAGCTGCAATTGATTTGCATGGATTGATTAGTGACGAAGCACGGCTTTATGTGTCAACTTTTATAACTGATTGTAAAAAACGCGGCATCCGCTGTGTGCGTATTGTGCATGGCAAGGGTTTAGGCTCGCGCAATCGCGAACCTGTACTCAAAAACAAGTTACGCGGCTGGCTCATGCAAAAAGACGAGGTAATTGCCTACGCTGAAGCGCGTAGACAAGATGGCGGTAGCGGTGCGGTTATTGTGTTGCTGAAAGCTTAAACTGACTATGGACACAAATTATTTAAAGCCCCAACTCACTCAAGCTGGCATGATCATCTGGGCGACGACCTAGTGCCCAAAAGAACTTACGTTCACTTTCTTTGATGGCTAAATCGTTGATACTGGCATAACGAAGTTCCATCAAGCCGTTGGCGTCGAACTGCCAGTTCTCATTGCCATAAGACCTGAACCAGTGACCTGCAGCATCGTGCCACTCATAGGCAAAGCGCACCGCGATACGGTTACCATCAAAAGCCCATAACTCTTTGATGAGTCTGTACTCTAGTTCTTTCGCCCATTTACGCGTTAAAAACTCAACAATTTCTGCCCGACCACGTGGAAACTCGGCACGGTTACGCCATTGACTATCTGGCGTGTAGACCATAGAAACACGCTGCGGATCGCGGCTATTCCAGCCATCCTCAGCCATGCGAACTTTTTGCATAGCGGTCTCGCGAGTAAAGGGTGGTACTGGTGGGCGAATTTCTGCATTAGTTGTCATATCAACTCCTTAAAATTAAACACTATTAAAAAGATGCACAGCATTATTCACCCAAAAATCCACCGCTTTGGTGTGCCCATAATGTGGCATACAAACCACCCTGCTTGAGTAATGCTTGATGATTACCCGCTTCGATGATGTTACCTTCATTCAACACGATTAACCTATCCATAGCGGCAATAGTAGATAATCGATGTGCGATGGCAACCACGGTTTTACCCTGCATCAAATTGTAGAGGCTCGCTTGTATCGCCTGCTCCACTTCGGAATCCAAGGCACTGGTCGCCTCATCCAACAACAATATGGGTGCATCTTTCAACATGACTCGTGCAATAGCAATGCGTTGGCGCTGCCCGCCAGAGAGTTTTACGCCACGCTCACCCACATGCGCATCATAGCCGGTGCGACCTTTTGCATCCCTCAGCCCTATAATAAAATCATGTGCCTCAGCACGTCTGGCAGCATTGATCATTTCCTCATCAGTCGCATTGGGGCGACCATACAAGATGTTGTCGCGCACCGAGCGATGCAACAATGAAGTATCTTGTGTAACCATGCCAATCTGGCTCCGCAAGCTATTTTGCGTCACGAAGTTAATATCCTGACCATCGATCAGTATGCGACCCTGTTCAACATCGTAAAAACGTAACAGTAAATTGACAATGGTCGATTTCCCCGCGCCTGAACGCCCGACCAAGCCGACTTTTTCACCGGGTTTAATCGTTAAGTTAAGCGCTTGCAACACTGGTTTTTGCAAGCCATAAGCGAAGCTAACCTGCTCAAATTGAATACTGCCAGCGCTCACTGCCAGCGGCTTGGCGTCTGCTGCATCGGTAATTTGATGCGCGATTGACAGTGTATTGACACCATCTTGCGCGGTACCGATTTGCTCATAGAGCGAAGTCAGTTCCCACATTACCCAGTGTGAAATACCATTGAGGCGCAGTGACATGGCGGTGACCGCCGCCACACCGCCTACGCTCACCTCGCCCTTGGTCCATAACCACAAAGCGACGCCTGATGTAGCAATCACCAGTAACATGTTCAATATGTGATTCATTACTTCAACGCCAGATACATAGCGCATTTGTGCATGTACTGTGTTCAAAAATTCACGCATGGCAGATTTTGCATAGCCAGCCTCGCGCCCGGCATGCGAAAACAGCTTGACCGTACTAATGTTGGTATACGCATCCGTAATGCGGCCGGTCATTAATGAGCGCGCATCTGCCTGGTGTTGCGACACTTTGGCCAAACGCGGTACGAAGTAACTAAGAGAGGTGATATAACAGACTACCCACGCCAAAAACGGCAACATGACAGTGGCGTTAAAATGTCCCACCACGGCGACCATGGTCACAAAATAAATAATCACAAACACTAAAATATCGGCGACGATGAACCACACATCGCGCACGGCCAAGGCTGTTTGCATGACCTTTGCCGCAACGCGACCGGCAAATTCATCCTGATAGAAACTCATACTCTGGCTGAGCATGAGCCGATGGAAATTCCAACGTAAACGCATGGGGAAATTACCCGCCAGCGTTTGGTGTTTAATCAGTGTTTGTATCGCGATAAATATCGGGCTCAATAGCAACAAACCCGCTAATAACAGTAAGTGGTGCTTTTCTGTGGCCCACAATGATTCTGGTGTGGCTTTACTCAACCAATCGACCACTTTACCCATCACGGCAAATAACAAAGCTTCGAAGCCGCCTATCATTGCGGTGACAATGGTCATCACAATGATAAATTGCCGCGAGCCTTGCGTGCATGCCCACACAAACGGCCACAGTGAATTGGGTGGCGGATCGATTTCGTTTGCAGGGAATGGATTTAAGAGATTTTCAAACCAACGTAGCATATGGATATTTCAATAGATTTTTTCAAAGCAAGCATTAAGAGCTTGATGGGGCAAACAAGTTTCGAAACCTACTCAGTCAATAATTCAAACTAAGTAAAAACAATATTTTTACACGGGCCTCTAAACACGTATATTTTTAATATTAGATTTTTTGCAACAAACAAACGGCCTCGGCCGCAATGCCTTCGCCTCTACCGGTGAACCCTAGCTTTTCTGTAGTGGTCGCTTTCACATTAATGGCATCTATTTCCACTTCGCAATCTACGGCAATATTGGCGCGCATCTGTGCGGTATGTGGTGATAATTTTGGCTGCTCACAAATCACCGTGCTATCGACATTACTCACAAAATAGCCCTGCGTTTTAAGCAAGGCAACCACATGGCGTAACAACTCTCGTGAATCAATACCTTGATAACGCTTGTCTGTAGGTGGAAAGTGCTTGCCGATATCACCCAGTGCTGCTGCGCCCAGTAGCGCATCGCAAATCGCATGCAGTAATACATCCGCATCTGAATGCCCATCCAGACCCTTCTCAAACGGAATATCCACGCCGCCAATAATACACTTACGCCCCGCCACCAGTTGGTGAACATCAAAACCATGACCGATTCGCAACATTGCCATATTTTTCATCAATTCGTATTTATCAAAGCTTGGTATTTCAAGGCGGTATATGTCAAGGCTGTGTACTTAAGAGTGCAGAAAGTACCGCTAAGTCTTGTGGATGAGTGACTTTGAGGTTACGTAGCTCACCAGTAACCAGTTTAGGTTTTAAGCCAAGCGCTTCAACCGCTTCGGCTTCATCGGTAGGTGTGCCAGTAAAATTAGTCAGTGCAAGTTTCAGCGTAGCATAACGAAACATTTGCGGCGTTTGCGCCTGCCATAAATTATTGCGCGGTAGCGTTGCCGATACGCGTTGTGTATCATCGGCACGCTTTAAGGTATCCGCAAGTGGCAATGCCAGCAAACCGCCCACATCGTCGCTTTCAAGCTCGGTTAATAACTCATCCAGTAAATGGTTGCTCAAACCAGGCCGCGCAGCATCATGCACCAATATCCAATCATTGGCATCCACTTGATTCTGGATTGCATTTAAGCCATTTAACACCGTAGCTGCTCTAGTTTCACCACCACAGTAATGCACCTGCATTTTGCTACTTAAGCTGAGATGTGTGTTACGCCAATGTGCATCTACTTGGCTGAGTATGATGTTGATGCTATTAATCCTGACTGATTGATCAAACACATTGACCACATGTTGAATCAGCGACTTACCATTCAAACTCAAGTATTGCTTGGGTGAATCAGCCCCCATGCGACTGCCGCTACCAGCTGCTGGAATAATGACATGAAAACGTGCCATGCTAGAACAGGAATAATCTAAAAATCATGCCGAAATTTTAACATAGCGTACCTGTTTGAACCCTAAGCAATTTGCTACTTAAGTTAAACATTTAAGTTCGAATACCGTTCAAACGATAAAAACTGAGTTTGATTAAATGTAAGAGTTGTTGCCTAAGCTTACTTCCAAGCGTGGCTTGTTAACTGGGAAGCTTAATGGACGCGAATTTTTTCCATAGCTTGCAGATTGTCTTACCATTTTTTTTAACGCTTGCCGCTAGATAACCTTGGATGAAACCAGCACTTCTTTCTAGGCTAGCCGCCTCGGCTCGCAACTCCTTCAACAAACCTTCGGCAATGGCCGCATCGTTGAGCAAACCGAGCTGGTCCTGCAAAGTTGTCAGCGCTTCCAAATACGGAAGCACAGTTTTAGAAGCGTAAAGCGACTGAAAGAACTCAGTGGCATAACGCGTTCTCTTCGCGGCAATGCGAACCCGATGATACTTTTCCGAACGCCCGCCATGCAACTTCCTGCCACGCTTTTGAAGGCTGCGTTGGTCACGTACCAGCACGTTATGAGCAAACTTTGCCACCCGTTTCGTCAAGCGANNAGGATCAGACGGGTATAGCGCGGCGAACTGACTGCGGCTGACACTGCCTCGTGCTTTTCTTGAGCCTTAACCGCCGCTGCAAGTTTAATCTCGGAAAGCAGGGTCTGGTCTGGCGCCGACGCTGAGACTGTAGGGAGGATGGATCCAGCCAGCACATCCCAGTCACGTGCCGCGCCCAGTTGCTCGACCAGCCAGTCCAAGTCCTGCTGCAAATCCTCGGGTAGTTGCAGCACATCCTTGAATAATTCCAGCGCGGAGCGAAGTCGACGCAATCCGACGCGCATTTGGTGCAGGCTCTCCACATCATACTCTTGCGTAATGCCAGCAACGTTAGCCTGAATCTGCGCCAGACAATTAATGGCAATTGCCTGAAATACCTCTTCAATAGTTATGCGCTTAGACAATTTAAGGGGCGTTGCCTTGGCAGCGGCAGGTGGTTGCGGAGCGAACAACGCATAGCCACGGTCTGCCTTGCTAAGATTGCCGATTTGTAACGGGATGTCTTGTTGTAGTGCGAGTGCAAAGTCGAACAAGTGCGTGGGATCCCCTGACTTCAACTCCAACTCGATTTCGCTGATTGGCACGCTATTACCATCACATTCAAGATTACCTTGGTCCAGTACAAACTCGACTTCCTCGCCTTGTGGTAGGCGCAACTCCCACACCATTCGTTTAACCTGCGTGGTAAAAACCGGCAACAACCGATCTGCAGCCACTGCGGAGTGTAGCCGTCGGCTCCATGCAGTCTTGGTATCAATCAGTTTATGTAGCGCCACTAAATCTGGTATCGGACCAGCAACCTGCGACTCCCATTCGTACCGGCTGTGCAAGCCGCCAGCAACGCTGCCACCACACTTCATAGTCTGCACCCAACGGTTGCCCACCTTTCGCACACGTAGGCCAGCATCGTAGCGCCGGATGTTCAGGTCAGGGGTATCAAAGTAAGTGTCGCAGATCTCCAGCTCATCTGGTTTCGAGGTCGCATATTCTTGCAACAGCGGATGCTGCCGTAGCGCTTGCGCACCTTGCGAAGTAACCAACAGTTTCAGCTCGACTTCCATCATCAGTAAGTCCCTACTTGTGCTGGCAAGCACCGCTGCAGAATTTTGAAGTGTCTGACAACATAAGTGAAAACGGTCTTGCTTAGCGAGCAAAAATTTCAATCCGTGTTCTTACATATAATAGCTTGAGAGTCCAGTCGCTATAGTCCGTCAGAAGAGCAGCGTATTTATCGGTCATTTTAAACGCTTGTCAGGCAGACAATCATGATTGTTCGAGCCAACAGGAGTAAATACATTTTACATAAGCATCTTCTAATGTTGGGAACAACATGGTAGAGAAAAGTTCATGCCGCCGAAACGTTAAGGAGTACTCCAGATCAAAAGTGAGTGTTAGGATGATTTGAGCACATTGTTTAAATCGGACAAATTTTCAACCATACCGACATACTACAATTGCTCGAAGTGTAGAGGGTCAATAATGACTGAGGCTTTTTACCATAATTTTCTGGCAGACATTACCCCCTGCCACATGCCTATGATAGTAACAAATAAAGTCAGTCGAAGAGATCAGTTTGTCCGTCCACAAAACTAAACCTAAATGATCAACTCACGACAATCTAAAAACAGAACAAAACAGAGTGAGAGGCAAGTCGGCACTCCTCATCGTGAATAAATAGACTACTTTCTACACCATTACAATACGTAGTTACGCAATATTATTTATGGCCTATCGTCATGTTGTTTTTAACCGATTTAACGCCTTTTACACTATTTGCCACTACTGTAGCCCGAGCTTTCCAGCGCGAGTCACTGGCAACGCCTGTGAGCGTGACTACGCCTTTGCTAACTTTGGCCTTGATGTCAATATTTTGTATATTAGGATCTGCCTTAATGGCGTTCTGCACATTAGTGGCAAGGGTAGCGTCATCGACCATGACAGAATCTTGCTTCGAGCTTTGACCCACACCCGCCGCACCCATGTCACCCTCTTTCGACCCAGAATCAGGATCGTTGGATTGCCCAGTGGAGGCCTTATCCTGCGATGTGGAATTGGTACCACCCGCAAAGACCATCAATGGTGCAAGGACGATTGCAGTGATGCATGCGAGTTTTTTCAAATTTGATATTTTCATGTTAAATCTCCATTAATAAATGAATTAACGAAGGCGGCAATGTGGTTTGTGAAACAACTGGTAGTGCCATAAAATTGGAATAAACCAATCTATTTGAGACATACCTCCTAGAGCCGTCTGATATTTGGCGCTTCTATCATTACACCTTGGTGCCAACTGTCTGTGCGACAACAAACATAGCCGTGAATAAATTGCAGCCTCAGGCAGCGAGCAGCACTGGCTAATACCAGGTACAGTGCTAATTGCCTGATATCCGCTCAGCAGGATCACCACTAGACGTTACGTTGTGTGCGACACCGTACAGACTACACTTGTTCATGCGACTAGCTTTGCACTTGCAACTGGAGTTTCCATATAATCAGTGCAGGCGGTTACGCCGCCCTGTTGCTACGCAAGGTGCACAGGTGGCAAGAGACAGGCTGTGAAGTCAAGGACACTCGACTGTTAATTCCGCCAGTTGAACCCCAACAGAAGGAGGTTGTTATGAACCGGGATATTGTTAAAGGCAATTGGAAGCAGTTCAGGGACAAGGTAAAAGTACAGTGGGGCAAACTCACCGACTATCAACGCGACATGATTGACGACAAGCATGTCGAGTTAATGGGTAAGGTTCAGACATCGCCCAAAGAAGATTACATGATGAAAGAAGAAATACTACGCCGTCGGGTCGTGTTGCGTGGAGTACTGGCGGTTGGTTGTAGTTTGTTTATTCCAGTCGTACTTTCAGGATGTGATTCAAAGAAAGGCACAGACTCAACCAGTTCCGCTCCAGCCGGCACTCCAGGCACCAGCGCGGATTCTGCCGCCCCGGCGGCCAAGAAAGTCTCACAGGCAAGCGTACAGTACCAGTTTCAGCCTAAGGGTGAGCAGAAGTGTGGCAATTGCATGAATTTCATCGCCGAATCGAGTACCTGCAAGCTGGTTGATGGCCAAATCAGCCCCTCCGGCTGGTGCATTCTGTGGGCCAAGAAGGCTTAAGTCCTTACTTCATCGGGCCACGCCTAGGCAATACTGCGTAAGGGCAGCGCTTGCGAACAATATGTTCACGCAAGTCCATAGTTAATTTTGGAATAGGCCATGAGTAATCATCTGTTGCTGGAGGCGCTATGGCGGAATATCACTTACTGACAATCTGGCGCATCGAAGCGCCTCTGGAAGAGGTATACGCGGCCATCCACAATTCCCTGTGCTGGCCAGACTGGTGGCCGGGCGCGCAGAAAGTGGAGCAGACTGCTGCCGGTGACGCCGACGGCATCAACAGCATACGGCGCTATCTATGGCAAGGGCAATTGCCTTACCAGGTAGCGTTCGAAGTGCGCACTACACACATTGAAAAGTTGACGGTCATCGAGGGAACCGCTCAAGGCGATCTTGAAGGGATCGGCTGCTGGCATTTCTCCCGTTTGGGTACGGTCAGCGTCGTCCGTTACGAATGGCATGTCCGTAGCACTAAGTGGTGGATGACCATGATGGCACCAGCTGCCAGCTCGATGTTTATCCATAACCATGCTCTGATTATGGAGCAAGGTGGAGAGGGACTGGCCCGCTTACTCAGATCGCCTCTGGTAGGTCAGGAAACCATCGACTTGATAGCAGAAACCATCGCGTCAAGGACCGCCCTAGGGCGATGGCAGGAACACCGATGGTGATTCGGCTATGGTGCTAGTTATCGGCATCGGCCTCAGCGCTGGCGTAATTGTCACCATGACACAACTGCCCCGGCCAACACATCGGATCAGCTCTATTAGCTGGGTTAGATTTAATAGTCGGGCAAGGCCAGCGCTTCGATTTTGGATGAAATTTAATAAGCATTATTCTAGATTAGCTAATATGACTGACAAACTATTTTGTTAATTAA
>DIZU01000077.1:22591-41125 GCA_002429455.1 Methylotenera sp. UBA6020
TTGTTAATTAACAAAGCCCAGCCATTTCTGAGCCTTTTTCATCATCGTTTTCCGACAAACTTTATTTATTCATACCATCTATTCGACAATTAAATCAATCATCAGTAGTAGCCACAATTTTATGAATACTTAAATCAGCGCCATCGAATTCTTCTTCTGCGCCTAAGCGAATACCAACGATCTTTTTTAGTACGCCATAAACAATAGCGCCGCCAGCAAGCGCAATGCAAACGCCTAAGCCTGTGCCTATCAGTTGTGAGATAAAACTCACACCGCCCATACCGCCCAACATCTTAGTACCAAAAATGCCAGCGGCAATGCCACCCCATGCGCCGCATAAACCATGTAAAGGCCATACACCTAACACATCATCAATTTTTAAGCGGTTTTGCGTTTGCGTAAATGCCCAAACAAACAACACACCGGCTATTACACCTGTTGCCAGTGCGCCCAATGGATGCATAATATCTGAGCCAGCACATACGGCCACCAAGCCAGCTAGCGGGCCATTATGCACAAAACCGGGGTCATTCTTACCCATCACTAATGCTGCTAAAATGCCACCCACCAAAGCCATCAATGAGTTGATGGCGACTAATCCGGAAATACCTTGGATAGACTGTGCAGACATCACATTAAAACCAAACCAACCCACGGTAAGTATCCATGCACCTAATGCTAAAAATGGAATATTGGATGGTGGGTGAGCATGCAAGCGGCCATCTTTACTATATCGACCTGTACGCGCACCTAATAAGATGACAGCGCTTAACGCGATCCAGCCGCCCATGGCGTGCACTACCACAGAGCCTGCAAAATCGTGGAACTTGGCACCAAACATTGTATTTAGCCAACCTTGAATACCATAATGGTTGTTCCAGGCAATGCCCTCAAAGAATGGATACACTAAGCCCACTAAGACAAAAGTGGCTGCGAGTTGTGGATTAAATTTTGCGCGTTCTGCAATACCACCTGACACAATGGCTGGTATTGCTGCTGCAAAGGTAAGCAGGAAAAAGAATTTAACTAACTCAAAACCATTTTTAGCCGCCAGCACTTCTGCACCACTAAAAAAATTCACTCCATAAGCAATACTGTAACCAATAAAAAAGTAGGCAATAGTCGACACAGCAAAATCGACCATGATTTTGACCAAAGCGTTAACCTGATTTTTTTTGCGAACTGTGCCGACTTCTAAAAATGCAAAACCTGCATGCATTGCAAGCACCATAATGGCGCCTAATAATACAAATAACACATCATTTGATGAAATTGTTGCTTCCATTGCCACATCACTCCCTAGTTTTAAGCTAGGAAATTTAAGCAAATAGCGCGCCAATAGGTAACTGGTTGTTTTGTATTATTTATCTTTAGAAGGAATGCACAGAATTGCACTTTATTAGCGCATTCCGTAGTGCACTGCACTATATTAGTGCAAAATTAATGAAATCTGCTAGCTCTCAATACAATTTGGTGCAAAGTTATAAATTATTGCAGCATATTTCCAGAACCATCTTTGAGCACCATACTGCTAGCTTCTGGATTACCCGTCCAAAAATGATAAAATTCTCGTACCACCACCAAAAATAAACGTCTATTTTGTTTGATATTAAATAGTGGCAGGGTGAAATCAACTGCGGTGCAAAATGACTTGTTGTTTTTTAAAGGAGCACCCCTTAGGCGGATCAGTACGATTTTTGCAAGCTTAACGCGCGTATCCACTAGTGCCTGTTCAGCACATTCATGACGTAGTGCTTGCGAATAAGCTTTTAATGGCCAAGTTTCTGAAGTGTCGAATTTTTCCGTTTCCAAACTATCACTCAATGATTTCAGCGACGCTTGTAAGGGCTTCCATTCAATTGGATGGATATCAAAACCAGAATGTAAATTAAACGCCGCAATGGCTTTAATATCTCTCACCCAAAATGGGTAGAATTCACGTGCTGCAGTCAAGCCTGCATGCCAGTCGTCGGCAGGGACTGTTTCCATGAGCGTTTCCAGCGCCTCACGATATTCATTCCCGTCTAATTCTCTACTCGCTAAATGTGGACTCAATTTCTCTAAAAATGATGTACGTATCTGCAACACATCATGATCCGCACCCTTAGTCTGCAATAGCTTTAAATAAGCCTCGACGGATTCTTTTTCACGAGTTGGATGCATTGAATTACTTTTCAACCTAATGACGTCGTAAAACTATATCTGATAACCATATGGTTTAGCTTACAATTCAAAATAATAATAGAATTTACTCTTTGCATATGTAGATACACAAAGAATTAACGCACTAAAATCTAGCCCACAATAATTAAAAATTAAACTACTGAAAGCAACCGAATGGAACTGGTACTATTATTACTATTGATTGCACTTGCCTGGTTTTGGCTAGACAGCATGACCAAGCGTGAAAGAGCTATTTTATTAGGCGGCGAACTAGCCGCACGGTTTAACTTACAACTGCTGGATGAAACCGTTGCTTGTAACAAACTATGGCTTGCACGTAATGGTCGTGGTCATGTACATTTTTTACGCACTTATGAATTTGATGTCAGCGCGAGTGGCGCTGACCGTTTACATTGTCACTTGACGCTATTAGGCAACCAACTTGGCACTTGGCATATTCCTCCGTATCAACAACCCATGAATTAAAGATCAATTTATATTGCGCATAGATCCTTGCTTGCCGACTTCCTATAGTTGCCAGCACAAAACGTTAATGCATCAAAGTAAAGCTACACACTATCATCATGGCCGATTGCCTTTTCTTTGCTGGCCGATTACTTGCGAGTGATGCAATACTCTAATGACGAGATTGCCTTCGCACTGTACGTAGATAAATCCAAGTACCAGACACCGACAGGATGATGAGAACCAGAGCAGCAAGATCCATCAACATTGGTCCGTAACGGCCAAAAATTCGTCCACTATGCAGATCAAGAATAACCCGTTCCAGCGGTAGTGAAGGGCCGAATGCTTTATTCAGGCTAGTTGATAGCGAACTAGGCAAAGCTTGTTCATTGGACCAGACTGGCTGAACGGAAACCCCATGCTGAGTAGCCCAAGTCTGCCAAGTGAGACCATCGGTCGTAACAAAACGACCCTGCGGAGTTTCTAATATCAATTGCGGCTTAGTGTCAGGGTTAGTAACGCTTGAAAGAATGCTGCCGAGTCGCTTGATGGGTCTGTTTGGTAATGCTGCACCAGAAAGCTTGTCTACCAATTGGCCATCTGGCAGATATAAAAAAAGATCATTAGCACTGGCAATCGCCCGCATATCGCCCCAAGTAATCGCACCTACCGTTAACTGATTAGTTTCAGACAAGACATGACCATCCATCACCCAACGTCCACCCGCGGAGGCAAGGTAGCCATCCTTAAACAAATAGCCATGTGTAGGCACCGTTGGCTTAAGCCCATACCAACGCATCAACCAACTGGTGTTGATGGGCTGTTTGGCCAAGCCTAGACTATCGGTATGGTTGAGAGCAAGTCCGCTAAATGCCAGAAACAAGAAAAAGATACCTAGTAGCACACCGGCACGGGCATGCCAGTGTCGGATAAAACGCATCGCACGCGCACGCCGACTCATATTGGCTGGCTCAATGTGAATCCGTCCTGCTCATTTGGTCAAAATACAAGGCCAGTCTGGCCATACGGTTCATGGCGTTCACCGATAGCGTCGCCCCTGAAATACCATCAATGTTACGATTTAAATAATAATCCGTCTGCAATTCTGCCCCTTGGTATTGTTTCAAAAAAGCCGGGTAACGCACTTCCCCGCCACGACTTTCCCGGTAAGTAAGTATGCGTACTTGAGCAATTTTACCCTCAGACACCACAAACCCGGCAGTGATTGGCTCTTCCTTGCCGACTTCATCAAAAATCCAGGCACTTTTACCGCCGTTCTTCCAGTAGCGCTGACGCAACTGGCTTGGTGCGTGGCCAAGAATTTTTTCAGCCTGTTTTGCAATACCCTTGGTCACCCACAGTACTTCTGGTTTGGGTGTATTACCACCAAACACTTCAGCTAAAAACTGTTCTGGCATCAAATATTGCTCAACGGCCAGCACGCTGGTGGCTAGTGTAGTTGCCAGCAGTAATAAAATAATCGTTACATACGTCTTTATCATATCGAATTATTGTGCCCTTGTATCAATGGATAAAAGCGATTGCCTCACGACAATCGCTTTTAGGTTATTTTAACGCAAAAATACAGCGTATTAGAACATGTAACCCATCCCAATATTAAAGCGCTTATCGCCCTTGCTGTTGCCTTCACTGTCAAAATCTTTTTTATCGAACTTTTGAAAATCTGCTTTCAACACAATTTTAGGATCCGGCCAAAAACTAGCGCCAGCTGTCCACACTTTATTTTGGCTACCATCAACACGAATGCTATTAAACGGAAGGCTAGCTTGCGTATCGTAAGATTCATAACGTACAAATGGCGCAAAATCCATGTCACCCGACTTCCATACATGATAAGCCGCTTCAGTAAACCAGCCATAAAAACTTGTCGGCGCATCAGTGCGAGTATTTGCAATATTAATATTTTCCGCATCACCCAAATGACCACGTGCATACAATGCACGTAAATCTAGATTGCCTTTTTGATAGCGTGTATGAACGTCCCACAAGGTTAAGCGTGCATTGCCAATCGCAGAGTTCCCCTGGCCTGTATTACCGGTAAATACAGAGCCACCAACGAGTAATCCTGGCACCCCAGTATAGTTAAGTGAGCCGGATACGGATAAATCTTCCGCATCGGCCAATTGTCCTTCTTGGTGAGCCGATTTAATACCTGACCGTGGATCATCAAACTTACTGGCACTAAAACCAGTCGTCAAGTTGACTTGGTATTTAAGGCCTTGTGTGACTTCACCATACACGCCAACCCCAGCTTCACGCCAGGTAGTAGGAATAATACGGGTCTCAATTTCATTCCGTTCTACACCGTAGAAAGTTGGTGGCTCATGTGTTTCATTCAAAAATCCCGCAGGGATTAAAAACAACCCGGCTTTAGCGTTTACCTTATCGTTGAAATGGAAATCAAGATACATTTGTTCTACTTCTACTTCACCATGATCGTCCGCGCTAGATACTGCATGCTCAAGCTCAAGCTCAGATTTTAAGCTGATCATATCATTGAATTTATGACCGAAAAACAACACAAAACGCTGCACATCCACTTTGTCTTTTACTGTAGCGCCACCGCTATAATTGTTGTAATTCACGTTACCATACCCACCAATAGTGGTGCGGTCCGCTAACGATTGAATGCCAGAGGCTCTATTGCCAGTTGGCGCATTGGCAACCTGATCCTTAAGCGCCTCGATTTCTTGCTGCAAAATTTCAATCTTATCTTCAATACTAGTTGCAGCCATCGCATTACCAGACGCTAATGCGGCTACAACCGCTAAACCTAATAGCTTCTTATTCATTGCTTATCCCTTGAATAAATTAATTTTACCAAACAATGTTAAATGATAATGTTTCTCATTTATTTTTACAACATGTTTTTTGTTCTGCGCCAGCACAAACTGTTAAAATATGCAGATGGAAAATAAATCTGCACCATTAGACGTGTTACATCGATTCGTTTTTGACAAAACAGCCGTGCGCGGCAATGTTGTTAATCTCACACACACTTTTCAGCAAGCACTTAACCAACAGCACTTGCCAGCCGGCCTACGGCGCGCACTTGGTGAATTGATGGCTGCCAGCGCCCTGCTCTCGGCCACACTTAAGATGAATGGTTCTTTGGTGTTACAAATTCAGAGTAAAGGTTTGTTAAAACTGCTGGTTGTAGAGTGCAATTCAGACTTCGGTATACGTGCTACGGCCAAATGGAGCGGCGCCATCACTGAGGATCAAAACTTGTTTGAATTAATCGAACAAGGCCAATTTATGATCACTTTAGACCCAAAAATTAGTCCTAAAGAAAGTCGTAAAACTAGGGCGCAAACGTATCAAGGCATTGTGCCACTAGAAGGCGACAGCATCAGCGCCGTATTAGAAAACTACATGTTACGTTCTGAGCAAATTGATACCAAAATTTGGTTGTGTTGTGATGGTGAATCTGCTGCCGGCATGCTGATACAGAAGCTACCCGAAACAATGAATCAAGTAACACATACCCAAGACCCGGAGGTCTGGAATCGTGTGGGCTACTTGGCAAATACTGTCACCGATGACGAGTTGCTTCATTTACCCACGGAAACTTTACTCACACGGTTATTCAACCAAGAGGATGTGCGCCTTTTTGAAGCAAGCGCTACGCGATTTTATTGTAGCTGCACGCGTGACAGTGTTGCCAATATGTTACGCATGTTAGGTGATGAGGAGTTGGTCAGTATTATTGAAGAGCGCGGCAATATAGAAGTGAATTGTGACTTTTGCAACACCCTATACACCTTTGATAAGGTCGATACTGCGCAGTTATTGGTCGCTGAAACAGTCGTTCCCGCTAGCTCGGAAATACACTAAGCAGCTACACTGTAAAAGTTGTGAATACCTTAGTAAATAGCAAATCACTACCGACATAAGTACGGCAAATAGCCTTCAGGTATATTGGTTTTATTTTCACCCTTGAGGGTCATTTTATCGGGCACTTTGGCATTGCCACACACCCAAGCGACTGGCACGATTTGCGACGCTTCAATCACCGCAGGTCTGAATGAAAGAATTTTTCCTTTGATTTGCGCATTGGCTTTGTTACCAAAAGTCATATGAATGGCGCCATTTTGCACTTCAACTGCACTCACAAAGTTACTGACAATGTTATCTGGTGCTGGCAACCCAGCCTCTTTATTATCAACTAGCAAGGTTTTAGTCGCAGTCCAGCTTGCAGCAATTGGCGTTTTGGCAATATCAGCCAACGGCAATGCCACCACAACTTGTTCTTTGATGATACGCCCAAGACTGGATGGAATCGCAATCGCCGCCAATATACCCAAAATCACCACCACGACCATCATCTCTATTGCGGTAAAGCCCGTATGCTTATGCCATACTTTTGGTGTCATATTGAATCTTTCATCATTATATTCAAAATTCACTTTGGATCAGTCAACTTTAAAAGCCAGTTTAAGTTATTTGCCGCTTACGCTCGAACAAACATACTGCTGTTGCCGCACCGGCGTTAAGTGACTCTACTGAACCTCGCCTGTTTTCAGCCATTGGAATATTAATGCTTTTAGTGGTAGCTGCAATGGTTTTCCGGCTCAGTCCGGCACCCTCATTACCAATCACAAAGGCGCTCGCTTGTGTTAAATCTTGTGCGTAAAGAGATTCACCCTGCATAGTAGTGGCATAGCTGTTACCGCTGAAATTTTGCAATTCCATTATTAAGTCTGCTCGTTCTACAATAGGCAGTACAAATTGCGCACCCTGCCCACCACGCAGCGCTTTTGGAGACCATGCATCAGTACAGCTCGTACTCAAATAAACCACGTCAACGCCAGCAGCAGCAGCAGTGCGTAACATGCTGCCTATGTTACCAGGGTCTTGAATGTCTTCCAGCATCAGCGCGAATGCTGGGTTTTCGGGCGCGGGCAATTGCGGTATTCTTACCAAGGCTAAAATACCAGTCGCATTGGTCACAGGCGTAAGCTCTGCGAACATCAAGGTCGGCAACATCACAGTAGAAATATGCTCTAATGCTTGAATTAGACCCGTGGCCTCCACGCTACTTTGGCCTTCTGGAATAATTACCAGGTCAGGTTCACCAAACGCTGCGATATAGGCCGCTATTAAATGGACGCCATCTAATAGCGTTTTGCCTTCACTACGCCGTTCACGCGCATTATCTGCCAGCTTTTTAAGCTGCTTAAACACCGGGTTATCACGCGAAACAATATGTTTAAAAGCCATACAATCATTACTTACAATTAAAAATGCTAGTTTAACTGAAAGCAGTTATGAGCACGTAATGGTTTACGGTAAATTAAATGCTTATCAACTCACGTCTAGTGGGCTTTTCAATCGCTGACGCTATAATGTGCACATGGCTAAAAAAATACCCTTAGAACGCATTCTGCACAACCAAGGCTTTGGTGCGCGAAAATTATGTCGCATCATGGTTTGGAACGATGAAATCACCGTGAATGGTCAACCTTGCGATGATCCCAATGCCGAGTTTGATTTAGAGAACTTGCAATATACCGTGCGCGGCGAAGCATGGAACTACCGCGAGAAGTCTTACTTAATGCTGCACAAACCCAGCAATTACGAATGCTCACACAAAACGCAACATCACCCCACCATTTACAGCCTGTTGCCACACCCACTCGTGGTGCGTGACGTGCAATGCATAGGCCGACTGGACGAAGACACCACTGGTTTAATCCTGATTTCTGACGATGGGCAGTTTATTCATCGCATGAGTTCACCTAAACATAAAGTACCCAAAGTGTACGAAGTCACCTGTAAACATCCTGTAGATGAAAGTCAAATTGCACATATTCTAAAAGGTGTGCAGTTGATAGATGAAGATGCGCCAATCGCTGCGCTGACCTGCACAAAAATCAGCGACCACGTGATTCACATGACGCTGGCAGAAGGAAAATATCATCAAGTAAAACGCATGGTAGCCGCCATCAGCAATCGCGTTGAAGGTTTAAAACGCATTCAAATTGGCCAGTTGAAGCTGCCAGATGACTTGGCTGTCGGCGAATGGCGCTGGTTGAGTGAAGATGATATGGCGAAGCTAAGTTCTGAATAAAATAGCTTGCGTTTTAATGCTTATTTTTTATCAAAAAAATATTGCAACTAATTGATATTGAGTTAGTATTTCGCTATGGATTACTTTTCGTCATTTAGCCCCAATTAAAAAGGGCTGCTTCACGCTAAAAAATCATGAAATCAGACGAAGAAGATAAAATTGCCGCCACCATACGCGCGGCGCGGGCACAGACGCGCGGATATGCCGACTCGTTTAGTTGGCCAATTGACCGTGACCTTGAAGAGCTTGGTGTACTTCAATCTCTTGCAACCGCACTTGATACCGAAGGATCTCTATTCTTTTCGGACTTGACCTTGCGTGGCCGGTCGAATGATCCGCCTGACTGCGAAGCACTCAGCCTACAGGGGCAACGCATCGCATTCGAGGTAACAGAACTGGTCAATCCGGAAACCATTCGCGCGCATCAAGCTGGGAATACTTACGAGTTCGCCGAGTGGCCAAGTGAAAAGTTTCATGCGCGCCTCGCCGAGCTTCTAATACGTAAAGATGCCCGTTATCCTGACCTAAAGGGCGCACCCTATCATGGCGGTTATATTGTTGTCATATTTACCGATGAACCACTACTATCTCGTACCGCAGTAGAAACGCTATTAAAAACCTGGAAGCCGCTGACTGTCAGCTACATCCATAAAGCCTATCTACTACTCTCTTACGACCCAAACATTCAACGCTATCCACACTTTACTTTGCCGCTCAGTAACTGACCTTTGATCGAAACTCCCACTTCTCAAGCTTGATCGACCTTTTTGTAATTAGCTAACAAACCGGCTATGCAGCGCATCTAAATTGAGCTCCTGCAGAATCGCCTCTAATCTTGCGTGTGCATTTTTGCGTGGTTGACCGGTGTATTTGGCAATAATCAGTTCATTTTTCATAGAATGCTCCCAGCCCACCAACTCGGTCACCGTTACTTGATAGCCTGCGGCTTCCAACTGCAAGCAACGCAGTACATTGGTGATTTGGCTACCAAATTCCCGGGTATGAATGGGGTGACGCCAAATTTCGCTTAATGGCGTTTTACCAAAGCTTTCATTTTTATGCAGCCTTAATACTTCCGCCACTTCAGCTTGACAACATGGCACTAATACCATGTATTTGGCCTGTTTTTTCAACCCAAACTGAATGGCATCATCGGTGGCCGTGTTGCAAGCATGTAGCGCAGTCACGATGTCAACCGTGCTTGGCAGAGCGGTTGAAGTAATGGATTCCTCAACACTTAAATGCTGAAAATCCATCCGCTCAAATGCAAGGCTCGCGGCTAATTGACGGGATTTTTCTACTAAATCCGCGCGTGTCTCGATGCCCACCACCCGCCCTGCAGATTGCTGCTTCATGAACAAATCATACAAAATAAAACCTAAATAAGATTTACCTGCACCGTGATCCACTAACGTTGGATCTGGATTTTGCAACATCACATCATTGAGCAAAGGCTCAATAAATTGATACAAGTGATAGACCTGCTTAAGCTTGCGGCGACTATCTTGGTTAAGTTTGCCGTCACGCGTGAGGATATGCAGCGCTTTGAGCAGCTCTACAGACTGATTGGGGTTGATTTCAGGTATTTGCATGTAGCTATTTTAAGGCAAAAACTAATTAGCCGCCGATTAACACCGATAAACGCAGATAAAAACTTGAATTGATGGACTAAATGTTAAAATGCGTAGGTAAGTAGCAAAGTTTAATGCCTCGAAAAATTAAAAATGTTTACCCGCAAGGGCATCACCATTGAAGTAAGCCACTAAAGTGGCAACATCAATGCGATAAGCAAAACGAGGCGCAAGATGATTTTTAATGCGCGGCATATGATTTATATGTAAGCAGTAAAAATCATTGAGCAACGAGGTATTGCAACAATTTTTTGATTTTTAGAGGTATTAAATGGCAATTCAATGGTATCCGGGGCATATGACCCAAGCACGCAAAAAAGCCGAAGAAACAATGGAGTTTACGGACATTGTGATTGAGGTTTTAGACGCACGCGTGCCCGAAGCAAGCCATAACCCAGTTATCAACGAAATGCGTTTATTTCGCCAACGACCAAATTTAAAGATACTTAATAAAGCCGATTTGGCTGACCCAAAAGCCACTGAAGCATGGCTGAATTACTTTAATCGCCAACCGAATACTAAAGCCGTTGCGCTTTCATGTAAAAAACCTGGTGAAGCCAATAAAATCCCTAAGGTATGCCTTAGCCTTACCCCACATCGTGGCACGCACTTAAAACCATTACGCATGCTCATCATGGGCATTCCAAACGTTGGCAAATCTACGCTAATGAATGCGCTGCTCAATCGCCGCGTTGCCAAAGTAGGTGACGAACCGGCAGTAACCAAGAGCCAGCAGCGCTTTGATTTAAGCGACACCATGAGCATCACCGATACGCCGGGCATGATGTGGCCAAAAATCCAATACGAAAGCGATGGCTATATGCTGGCAGCTAGCCATGCCATTGGTCGAAATGCGGTAATTGACGAGGACGTAGCACTATTCTTAGCGGATAACTTACTCAAGAATTACCCTGCGCTACTCAATGCGCGCTACAAGCTCGACGCCATGAAAATTGATGTCACAAAAATAGATGGGGTAGATTTACTCGAAGCAATTGCCAAACGCCGCTCTTACAAACGCCATGATGGCTTATGGGATACCGAAAAAACCGCGGTTGCTTTTTTAACGGATTATCGCAGCGGTGCGATTGGCAGAATTAGCTTGGAAACGCCCGAAAGCAGGCGTTTGATGATGCAGGAAAGTCTACCTGCCAAACCTGAAGAAGTAGCATCAGAAAACGCTGATGAGCCTCAATGAAGTAATCCCATTGATACCGTGAATATGGCCCCAGGCCATATTTATGCGATTGATATACTCAAACCGTAAACTCTGATTTATTATATGAATTAGGAGTTTATAAAATGCAAAAACAGGGCTTACAACTATTAAGCATGCTGGTTTTACTGGCTATAGCAACTGTCATTAATTACAATTTTTTCAGCGCATTAGGTGTTACCGGCGTAACCTTGTTAAACCTGCTAGTTGTAGTCACTGCCGCTTATTGTTGTGAGTTTATCGTTGCCTCCAGTACTGCGTTTTTGGCATTTTTAGTGATTAACTATTTTTTTACAGAACCTCGTTACACATTTGAAGTTGCACATGTTGAATCATGGACAAGCCTAGTCTGCTTTTTAATCGTTTCCATGGTGATTACATCGCTGGTGAAGCAACTAAAATTTCAGACACTTCAATCATCAATAGCGACTAAGCACGCGCAATTTGCTAGAACCCTAGCAGAAAAACTAGCTCTCGCAACCGACGCCAACAGCTTGTTGCAAGATACCTGCGCCTTATTACAAGTTGAGTTTGATAAATCTATAGCCATCGCTCAATATGACACAGCACAGCTAGATTCACACGACGCCTACACCATAACCATAAAGTCTGGCTTGATTGAGACTCCAGACAGCCGCTTACTGAATTGGGTGTCAACGAATGGCAAGCCAATTAGCCCATATACCGACTATTGGACAGAATCTTTAACTAAATCCAAACAGTGGCTATTGCCTTTTAACCGCTTGCCGAGTAAAGATCCCATTTTAGTCGTTGGTAATATTGAGAATGGAAACCATCAAGAAGGCGATGTTGAAACTTACACTACGATCAAATCTTGTGTTGATCAAATTTCACTGGCTTATCAACGGCTTATTAATATTGAAAAAACCAAACAGGCTGAATTGATAGCACAGACAGAAACCATCCAAAGCGCCTTGCTTGCTTCTATTTCACATGATATGCGCACGCCACTCACCTCAATTTTAGGTGCTGCCACCACGCTACAGCAGTCAAATTTAGCGCCTGAGCAGGCGGTACACTTAAGCGCTCTGATCGCATCACAAGCGCGATACCTGGCAACCACGACAGAGAACATTCTGTCTCTCATTCGCTTAGAATCGAGTGCGGTCAAACAAATTCCTATGGACTGGCAATCTCCTGAAGAAATCATCGGCGCGGTTATCGAGCTCTATAAAAATCGCGACGAAACCGTTAATTTACAGGTAACGATTAGTGAATCAGAACTACTGATTAAAGGTAATGCAAACCTACTCTCGCAAGCGCTGGTAAACCTCATTGATAACGCAAAACACGCGCAGATCGGCCTGAAAAATGCAAATCAAGAGCCTATTCTGCTTGATGTCACCAAAACTGCCGGCCATATTAATATCAGTGTGTGTGATCGTGGAAATGGATTCAGCGAAACGTTCAATGCATCTCAAATTAAAAAGTTCTCTACCAGCAACGCCAAAGGCTTTGGTTTAGGCTTATCCATTGTGCAAGCCATTGCACAATCACATGATGCAGTTTTTACCCTCAACAACCGAGATGGCGGCGGTGCGCGTGCGACTTTAAGCTTTCAGGTAGCAGATATAGGTAATATTGATGCCTGACAAGAGCCATAATGTCATCATTCCGATTTTAATTATCGAGGACGACTTGCAGATTAACCAGTTTCTGCAATCCAGCCTGAAAATTAATGGCTATCACACCTTCAGTTCTTCAACTATCGCAGGTGGAAAAAGTCTGTTTAATGAGCATAAACCTGCACTGATAATACTGGATTTAAATTTACCTGATGGCGATGGTCGAGACTTTATTGAACATGTGCGCATCAACTCCGATATTCCAATTTTGGTGCTATCGGCACGTCAATCTGAACAAGAAAAAGTAGATTGCTTTACATTGGGTGCAGATGATTATTTAGCCAAACCGTTTGGCGTTAATGAACTGCTCGCTAGAGTGAAGGTATCGTTAAAACGCGCGGCCATGATGTCCTTGCGTGATGACGTTTTTCAGTTGGATGATTTAGAGATAGATACGGCCAATACCAGCGTTTTATTAAATCAACAACAAGTACACCTCACCCCTATTGAATTCAAGCTATTGTTTATACTTGCTAAAAAGCCGGGAAAAGTATTCACACATCGCCAACTACTGACGGAAGTTTGGGGTGCAGAATATGTAGACGACACCCACTATTTACGTATTCACATGGGCAGATTACGTGCCCGCCTTGAAAAAAAACCCGCCGCACCACGTTATATTCTGACTGAAGTAGGCATTGGTTACAGACTAGCCGCCGTTTAATATAAATGTAAAAACTGCGCGTCTTTTTATATTTTTGTGTCAATTCAAACATGCTCCTGCAACTATCTCATATTTAATGTTTATGCGATTGATACACTCCCCCTGATTTAATGACCTTGTCTTATTAATACAAGGTAAGTTTCCAAAAACATCATGAATACAAACGCACAATCAAAAAGTGTTGCCGCATTAACACTGGGGGCCGTTGGCGTGGTATACGGCGACATAGGCACCAGCCCGCTTTACACCATTCAAGTGATTTTTAGCGAATCTACCGGTATCGCACTCAATCAAGTCAACATCATCGGCGCAATCTCCGCCGTGTTTTGGGCCTTGATGTTAGTGGTCACACTGAAATACGTCATTTTAGTATTACGCGCCGATAACCGCGGCGAAGGCGGTATTATGGCCTTGCTAGCCCTTGCAGTTTCAACCGCGGTAGCTGCTCCCAACCGTAAAAAAATATTGTTAGGCTTAGGCGTATTTGGTGCGGCACTATTTTATGGCGACAGTATTTTAACCCCAGCCATTTCCGTGCTCTCGGCCGCGGAAGGACTAGAACTCATTACCCCAAGCCTCACCCCATTTATTATTCCTATAGCTATCACAATTTTGATTGCGCTATTTGCATTTCAAAAATATGGCACCAATGCGGTGGGTAAATTCTTTGGTCCGATTATCGTCGTCTGGTTTATCGTGTTGGGTACTGTAGGCATTCACCACATCACCGAAAATCCTGTGATATTAAGTGCGCTAAACCCAATGCATGCCTTTCACTTTCTGGCAGATCGAGGAGCCGGTGTGTTTTTAGCGGTTGGCGCTATCGCATTAGCCATCACCGGTGCTGAAGCACTCTATGCAGATATGGGGCACTTTGGTAAACCCGCTATCCGCATCGCTTGGTCATGTTTGGTATTACCAGGCTTGGCACTTAACTATTTAGGTCAGGGCGCATTGTTATTAGCAACCCCTTCAGCTGTGAGCAATCCATTCTACCTCTCGTTTCCACAACAGTTCCTGATACCGTCAGTCATCCTTGCCACGTTAGCCACCATTATTGCCTCACAAGCGGTTATTTCAGGTGCTTACTCCATTACTCAACAAGCAATACAGCTAGGATTTTTACCTAGAATGCAGATATTGCATACTTCAGCGAGTGAATCAGGCCAAATTTATGTGCCTGCGATTAATTGGCTATTGATGGTTTCCGTCATTATCGCCACCATTGCGTTTCAAAACTCATCTGCCATTGCCTCAGCCTATGGTATTGCCGTCACTGGCACCATGTTGATTACGACTATCCTCACTTACTTTGTACTGCGCCATAACTGGAAATACCCGCTATGGCTAGCCTTGGGTGCCACCAGCGTGTTTATTGTTTTAGACTCGTTATTGCTGACATCATGCTCAGTCAAGTTTTTCAAAGGCGGCTGGTTTCCAGTAGCACTCGGCTTCAGCCTCGTCATTATCATGTGGACATGGAAACAAGGCCGTGAAATTTTGCTGCGGCATATTCATGAAGATGACCCAAAACTCGAAGACTTTGTGAACAACATTGCGCGCGAAAAAAGAATTAGAGTCGAGCGGACTGCTGTGTTTCTATGCGCTAATCCAGATAGTGTACCGCAAGCATTGATGCACAATTTAAAGCATAACCAAGTGTTACATCAAATCAACCTGATACTTACCGTAGAGTTTTTAGATGTGCCGACCGTGGCAAAAGAACAACGCTTGCATATCCAGGAAATCGGCGCAGGCTTCTGGAAAATTAAGTTGCACTATGGTTTTATGGAAACACCTAACATCCCTAAAGCATTGGAGGACTGCAAAATAGATAATGTCACTATTGGGAACGTGAAGGTCAATAACTTCACGATTGATCCATTCACCACCTCATATTTTGTCAGCCGAGAAACCGTCGTTTCTGGCCCTCGTATCCCAAACCAAAGCGGAAACATGGCGAAATGGCGCGATGATTTATTCGCCATCATGTCACGCAATGCAGGCAGCGTAGTTGGCTACTTTAACATTCCAAGTAACAGCGTAATTGAGTTAGGCTCAAGAGTGCACATCTAATACGTAATCGCTAAATCGAACACACTCCTTAACAGAAGATTGGTATTTCCATTGAGGTAGTTGTGCTCGATTGCAACCTCGCAAAGTACTAAACAAACGCTATCAACATTGATTGATAGCGATTTCAACCTGTGTACATTCTTTTTCAACAGGCTTTATTACCTGCGAAGCTAATTTTGTTGACTCGATCGCTGTATTTCCAAGTTTGGGTGGAAGTTGTTGATGTGTCGAATGGTTCTTTTTGATGCGTATTTTTTTAGGTACGGAATTATCATCAACATGATTTTTATCATTCATTGCTGTTAATTTTTTAACTTTAGTTTCTCTTCGAGTTTCTTTTGGCATCTTAAATTGGTTGCTCTCAGATGTTTTAGGTGCCAATTTCTCTTTGCTATCTGTATCCAGGGCAATTGTTTTTGTACTCACTGGCTCAACTGCTTTATCAGGCCCAGATATATCAGGTTCTGCGACACCGGGCTTGGATCCAAAACTTAAAAACAACCAAACGATTAACCCAAGCAACAATCCTGCACCAGCGAATAGCGTCAAGCTGGATTTTTTAATCATGTGACCAGATGCATTTGGCTCTATATCTTCAATGGAGGCGGTAGCCGAATCACTATCGGCTACCTTTATTTCGTCGGTTTCTTTTGGTTTGATCAAATAAACTTCGTGTTCGCGAATATGCTTATCTTGCTTAATGCCAGAGTAAGTAAACATCCCTGTCATTTCTTTAGTTAAACGAGACGTGACCTCATAGTAAGACCGAGAAACCATAATCTCATTTTCCCCGGCAAAACTCATAATGCGTTGCGCTACATTAATGCCGTCGCCAATGATGTTGAGCCTATCATTAATATCTTTTACCACACGAACAGAACCTAAGTTAATACCAATTCTAACGAGTAAAGGCTGGCTGCTGTTCTTGTTGCGTTCTAAAACACTATCACGGATGGTCAAAGAGATAAATAAAGCCTCTTCTGGCGCGCCCATTAACGTAATCGCTGCACCGTCGCCTGTGTCTAGAATAATGCGGTCGTTTTGAGCAATATCTTCAATTGCTTCGCTGATTAACGCGTTGAAAAACGTTTTATCATCAATTTGTTCAGAAACTGATTTTTTTGAATAATCAATAATATCCAAAAATACAATGCTACAAATCGAAGTTTTATTAAGTCTGTCTGTCATAGTAAATTATACTTATTAAGTAATCCAAGTCTTTAACCAAGACCGCCTGGTCTTGATATTTCCTCAATCTGCCGATTACATTCCAATCAGTCACGTTCCGTATCATAAACCTTGTTTGACTTTTGGCAATATGCAAACCCCGCATGCAGTGCGCAACAAACAAAGACTATGTGAACTCAGTCAATAAGCGAGCTAGTCAAATTGCGCATCAAGAGCCAAACAAACCAGCGATCTAAACTCCTTTTTTAGCCAGCTGCTTACTGAATTCAATATCAAGCTTGCTGATACGTTTTGGTGTCTGCGGGCCATACGCGTTTACAAATGCAACAAACTCATCAAGCATCATCGGTTCGCATAAACGGCTGGACTCGCCCGCCTCCGTCACCAATACTAAGCAAAACATGCCCCCACCACTTAGTGTCATAGAATATTGCGTATTGCCGCTACGTCGCTTAAGCCGGTCAATCGCGGCACTTGCTTTGGTGGATCTCATGGCGTTCCTTAAGTTATTTTAATACTTGATTTTATGACTAATTTTTATGTAGCAGATTATGGCATGCTTTAATCACAAAGATTAAATAGCTTAGGTTTGATATCCCAAGTTTTGATAGCTAGTTACAGCCTTAAACGTTAAAATCCCGTGCTTGAGTTTTACCTAAGTTCGGCATGCTAAACACCCTTAACTCGCCGCAGCGCGAGGCAGTTAAATATCTCGATGGTCCTTTGCTTGTGCTAGCCGGTGCTGGCAGCGGCAAAACACGCGTGATCACCCAAAAAATCAGCTATTTGATAGACGAGGCCGGTTATTCGCCAAAAGAAATCGCCGCCATCACCTTTACCAACAAAGCCGCACGCGAGATGCAAGAGCGTGTAGGCAAACTGATGCAAGGTAAAAGCACCAAAGGTCTGACCATTGCCACTTTTCACTCGCTCGGGCTGCAAATGCTGCGCGCTGAAGCAGCACTACTCGGCTATAAACCGCAGTTTTCAATTCTAGATTCATCGGATAGCTTTAAGATTGTGGCAGATATTTTAGCCACCACCGACAAACAATTATTACGTAAAACCCAGTGGCAAATTTCCGCCTGGAAAAATGCTTTTATCAACGCAGACCAAGCCAAAGCACAGGCAGATGAAGAGCTTACGCATGCCGCAGCAAAAGTCTATGGCCTATATCAGCAAACGCTACGCGCTTATCAGGCGGTGGATTTTGATGATTTAATCAAACTACCGGTTGAGTTATTTGAACAGCATGAAACCGCACTCAATAAATGGCAACGCAAGTTGCAGTATTTGTTGGTAGACGAATATCAAGACACCAACGCTTGCCAATATAAGCTGATAAAAATGCTCACCGGCGTGCGTGGCCAATTTACTGCAGTGGGTGATGA
>DIZU01000077.1:41164-47164 GCA_002429455.1 Methylotenera sp. UBA6020
TATAAGAGACAGGGGTGATGATGACCAGGCGATTTATGGCTGGCGAGGCGCGGATGTTGAAAACTTACATCAACTAACTAAAGACTTTAGTAAGCTAAAGGTGATTAAACTAGAACAAAATTATCGTTCTACCATACGCATTTTGCGTGCCGCCAATCAGGTAATTAGTAATAACCCCAAGCTGTTTGAAAAGAAACTGTGGAGTGACTTAGGTACTGGCGATTTGATTCAAGTATCTGCCGCGATGAGTGAGGAAGCTGAGGCTGAATCTGTCATCATGAAGTTGCAAGCGCATAAGTTTGAGCACCGTACATTTCACAAAGACTATGCAATTTTGTACCGTGGTAACCACCAGGCACGCATCTTTGAACAACAGTTACGCAACCATAAAATCCCTTACACGATCTCAGGTGGGCAATCATTTTTTGATAAAACCGAGATTAAAGACTTAATCAGCTATTTGCGCTTAATTGCCAATGAAGATGATGACCCTGCGTTTATCCGTGCGGCCACCACACCGAAAAAAGGCATTGGCAATACCACGCTGGAACGGTTAGGCGAGTTTGCCAGCGCCCACAAAATCTCGCTATTTGCTGCCGCGTTCGAAGGTGAGTTTCAAAGCGAAGTGGGCAATAAGCAATTAGAAGATTTACTCAATTTTTGTCAATATATCAATAAGCTACAAGCACGTGCCGTGCGTGACCCCGCAGGTGAAGTGCTGAATGACTTGCTGAACACGATTCAGTATGAAGCCTTTTTGTATGACAGCGAAGAACCTCGCGCCGCCGAAAGTAAATGGGGCAACGTGATGGACTTTATTGGCTGGCTCACTAAAAAGGGTGAGGCGAATACCGAGTTTGGCAATGAATCTGCCGGTAAAAATCTACTGGAACTCACGCAAATGGTATCGCTCATGAGCATGCTAGAAGGCCGCGAAGATGGCGAGCCTGATGCGGTGAAACTTTCAACCCTGCACGCAGCCAAAGGCTTAGAGTTCGGTCATGTGTTTTTAATTGGCTGCGAAGAAGGCATACTGCCGCACCGCGAAAGCATTGATAACGATAAAATTGAAGAAGAACGGCGCCTCATGTACGTAGGCATCACGCGCGCGCAGAAGTCACTCAATATTTCCTGGTGCAAGAAACGTAAACGTGCGGGTGAAATACAAATGTGCGAACCTAGCCGCTTTATTGCCGAATTACCTAAAGACGATGTGCGCCATTTTGGCAACCCGTTTAATGACCCAGAAATTAGCAAAGACTTTGGCAAATCCAAAATGGCGAGTATTCGCGCCATGCTAAGTAAATAATCCAAGCAACAGTTAAAAATAGAAAGTTAATCAAACATGCCTTATATCACCTTAGATAACGCCAGCCTGGCCTTTGGGCACCACGCCCTACTCGACCATGCCTCGTTTCAGTTAGATGCTGGCGAACGCGTCGGCTTAATTGGTCGCAATGGTGCAGGGAAATCAAGCTTGTTAAAAGCCATTGCGGGTACGATTAAATTAGACGAAGGCACCGTATGGCGCGCGCCGAATGCACGCGTGGTGTATGTACCGCAAGAACCTGAACTGGACACCACACATACCGTATTTGAAGCGGTAGCAGAAGGCTTAGGCACCCTGCAACAAACCATTATTGATTATCACCAAGTAACGCATGATATGGGTATGGCGGATGCGGATATTGATGCGCTGATGGCTAAAATGCAAACATTGCAGCACGACTTAGACACGCAAAATGGCTGGGCAGCACAATCGCGCGTTGAAACCGTGTTAAGTCGTCTAAAATTAGATGCCGATGCGTTAGTTTCCACATTGTCTGGTGGCTGGCGTAAACGTGTAGCACTTGGCCGTGCGCTTGTTGCAGAGCCTGAAGTGTTATTGCTGGATGAACCGACCAATCACCTGGATTTAAGCGCTATTGAATGGCTAGAAGACCTGCTGTTGGGCTTTAATGGCAGCGTACTGTTTATTACCCATGACAGACGTTTCTTGGATAAGCTTGCCACGCGCATCACCGAATTGGACCGAGGCAAACTCACAGACTTTGTAGGAAACTTCACGCAATACCAAGTCAAAAAAGAGGAACTAGCGGCGGTTGAAGAAACGCATGCCGCTAAGTTTGATAAATTTTTAGCCCAAGAAGAAGTCTGGATACGCCAGGGGATTAAAGCACGTCGTACCCGCAATGAAGGCCGTGTACGCAGACTAGAAGCGCTGCGCTTAGACCGGGCGGCACGACGTGAACGCCAAGGCAGCGTCAAGCTTAATCTTGATAGTGGCGAACGCAGCGGTAAGCTGGTGGCAGAACTTGAAAATGTAGTAAAAGCCTATGGCGATAGAACGCTGATTAACGGCTTCAGCACGCGTATTTTAAGAGGCGACAAAATTGGGTTATTAGGACCAAACGGTATTGGTAAAACCACGCTGCTCAAGCTGATTTTAGGCGACATTGAAGCGGATAGCGGTGATATTCAACGTGGTACCAAGATTAACGTGGCCTATTTTGACCAAATGCGTGAACAGTTAGATGAAGAAGCTACGCTGGTAGATACGATCAGTCCTGGATCGGATTTTGTAGAAATCGGCAATGAGCGCAAGCACGTGATTAGCTATCTGGAAGACTTCCTGTTTCCACCGCAACGCTCGCGTTCGCCAGTTAAGTCGCTTTCTGGCGGTGAACGTAACCGCTTACTACTGGCGCGGCTATTTGCCCGCCCGGCTAACGTGCTGGTACTTGATGAACCTACCAATGACTTGGACATTGACACGCTCGAACTTCTGGAAAGTTTACTGCAGGAGTTTGCCGGCACCCTATTTTTAGTCAGCCACGATAGAGCCTTCTTAGAAAATACCGTCACACAAGTGATTGCATTTGAAGGTAATGGCGTACTGACAGAGTTTGGTGGTGGTTACGATGACTGGCAACGCTATACGCAACAACGTTTGCAAGATAGTCGCACAGAAGATAAACGTCTGGCTGAATTAGCGCAGACTGCAAAAGA
Source organism: Methylotenera sp. UBA6020 (assembly GCA_002429455.1). Classification (GTDB taxonomy): domain Bacteria; phylum Pseudomonadota; class Gammaproteobacteria; order Burkholderiales; family Methylophilaceae; genus Methylotenera. Next base: position 44,174 of record DIZU01000077.1, read on the forward strand.
AAATAATAAGCAAAACACGCCTAGCCTAGCCAAGGCAGTATCAAAATTGAGTTTTAAAGAACAAAAAGAACTAGATGAAATTCCAACTCAAATTGAGCAACTGGAAGCTGAGCAAACTAAGATCAATGCCCAACTTGCGGACAGTGAGCTTTATAAAGCAGAAGATAAAACAAAGGCTGAACGCGTCAAAACTTTACAAACCAGGCTGATTGAAATTGATAATTTTCTAGAAAAATTACTCGCACGCTGGGAAGTATTAGATGCAAAAAAGAGTTAATTAGCACTGTAGACGCTAGTCAAGCGTATGACTAACTCCAAAGGGAATAACGACATAAAACCCCTTGGAGTTCTGTCATCAAATATAGAGGATATTGGTAGTTAAGATTACGGATAGAAACCGTATTAACATGGGATGACAATACAAAATTTCGGGTACCGGCTATAAGATGAAACTCATGCCGAGGCCCACTCAAGCTAGTGTTTTTATTTACCTGGTGTTTATTTGCTGACTGTAAACCGATAGTTAACAGGCAAATATCCATGATAAATTAATCGCTATGACCATAACGAATAGCTGCGCATACTAACAACGCAATTATTGTTTTAATGGTCGAACAGACTAGAACAGACTATGAATAAAAAAAACGGCCCCGTTAAGGGCCATTTTTTTGGATTCTTTAGTACTAAGCTTTCTGGATATTAGAAGCTTGTTTACCTTTAGGTCCGTCTGTCACGTCAAAAGTTACGCGATCATTTTCTTTCAAACTTTTGTAACCGCTATCAACGATAGCTGAGAAATGTGCGAATAAATCGTCGCCGCCTGCATCTGGTGTGATGAACCCAAAACCTTTAGAGTCATTGAACCATTTAACTAAACCTGTTGCCATATATTACTTTCATACTTCAAAAAAGGGAGGCACCCTAAAAGTTTGGATTTTAAGAATTTAATTAGTCTTGCGAACTCAAAAATTTAAAATAATTCAAACGCCTTGCGTGAATACTACGGATATAAAATTTGCATGTCAAGCAATATATCAACGTTATCTTATAAAATCTAAGCCGACAAACTTAATTAGCAACGAATACTTGCTAAATCTCGCCTATAAGACTATAGTGCGCGTGCGTTCGGTGGTGCATTCGCAATCTGTTTTGTTCTATATCTTCCCTCACTATTCCCAAGTTTTACGAGTGCTTCAAACTCCACGAGATTGTCGCTTCATAATGGGTCTCAAATTATTATTGGAGAAGCTACCTTGGCTAAAGAAGAACTTATTGAAATGAGTGGAGTGGTAATGGAAATATTACCAGACTCGCGCTACCGCGTGACGCTCGACAACGGTCATAAATTAATAGCCTACACTGGCGGAAAAATGAAGAAAAATCATATCCGTATTCTGGCTGGCGACAAAGTAACTTTAGAGCTATCACCTTATGATATCAATAACGGTCGCATCACTTTCAGACACATCGAATCTAATTCCACCTACACACCGAGAAAACGTACTTATTAATTGAATATTCGTGGGACGGAAAAAATTTCGTTGCGATCATTCTGAACGGTCGCAAGCAACCCCGCGAACCGCATTTTTTGGTATACAGATAATCTTTACTACTGTTTATAGCATAAGCTAACCACAGCATCACAATGCAGCTTTCTTGGTTAATTCCAATCAGTGCTTCTAATTTTTTGCGGCTCAAATAAAACTCGGTCGATAATGTTATCGGGTATTCCCGCCCTCTTCATCATCTCTTTCGCAGACACCTTATCTTTAAACTTGGAAGTAGCAATCCCTTTATTTACGATCTGATCAAATAAGTAGTTGTCTCGATTTTGCATCATATACTCCTACACGTACACATTATAAATAATCATTATCAAGCGCTTAACATACTGACTTCAGTGCGCTAACACACATAACTGGAAAAATCATACTACTTACCTGGCATTGAATTAGAGACCGATCCGACTCACCTGATACATGCACTGATGTTGAGCCCTTCTAGAGCTTTGGAGAGCGGTTAATAGCTGTTCTAACAATGATACTGTGATGACTAAAGCTATGAGTAGATCAAATCATAAAAAATAATGGGTTGTGAGCCTAATAAATTAACGGCTCATATCAGTAGCGCTTTCCGTAGCGGCTGCGTTCAAGATTCCGGATTAAGAAGATGTCTGCGTTCCGCACCAGTCCACAGTGATTCCGCTTCATTTGCAGCGTCTAATTCTGTGTGTGCATGTTTAGTTGCCATATCCAGAACACTAATTAGCTCGTCGACTTTGATCGGCTTGGTTAGATAGCTGAAAAATCCTGCCTCCAGGCCTTTTTTAACGTCGTAAGGCATCGCATTAGCACTAAGCGCAATCACCGGGATGCATGCTGTAGCGGGGTCTTCACGCAATATTTTCAGAGCTTGGAAACCACTGATGCCAGGCAGATTGATATCCATCAATATCACATCCGGGAGATGGCTGCGTGCTAGCATTATGCCGACATTACCGTCATGGGCACTCAACATGTGCAGATGTGAACAGCCCTCCATTATTTGCTCGACAAGCATCAGGTTGGACGGATTATCTTCCACATAGAGCAGAGTGCGTGGCACAACATTAGCCTCAGCTTGCAACGCAGATTCTGCGAGCAGCACATTTCTAGCGGCAAGTTTGCGGTGTAACGTCCCGGATCAATTCGAACCAGAATTCGCTGCCCACTCCGACCGCACTTTGTACGCCGAGGGTGCCACCCATCATTTCTATAAGTTGCTTGGTTACCATCAGGCCGATACCGGTTCCTTCCTCTATACCGGCTTCTTGCCCGAGGCGGTTGAACGGCTGAAATAGCTGCGCAAGCTTTTCCGGAGGCAAGCCAGCACCGCTGTCTTTGATGCTGATGCGTATGCGCTCCGGGGCGCTCAAGGTGCACCTCACCTCTATCGTTCCATGTTCGCGGTTGTACTTGACCGCATTGGAAAGCAGGTTGATCAGAACCTGCT
>DIZU01000079.1 GCA_002429455.1 Methylotenera sp. UBA6020
ACGGGTTGCCACCAAACGTGCGGTAGATGGTAGCAATGCAATGCGGGCTGATATTGATAATGTTAAGGCTTTGTTAGAACAGGTCTAATTTCAGAATATGTAACTTGAGAATATGTAGCCTTGATGGAATGAAAGCTGGGGTTGCATACCGCGGCCCTTGATTCCGTTACACTTCATCGAGACTACACTAGCTAGGCAATAGATATTAGTGGCTATCTTGCAGTATCCATCTAGCTGCATCCATCGCAAAATAGGTCAGAATACCATCGGCGCCGGCGCGTTTAAACGCTAACAAGCTTTCCATCACACATGCGCGTTCATCCAACCAGCCATTCTGTGCCGCCGCTTTCAGCATGGCATATTCTCCACTGACCTGATAGGCAAACGTAGGCACACCAAACTCGTCTTTGACTCGGCGGACGATATCCAAATAAGGCATGCCCGGTTTTACCATCACCATATCGGCGCCTTCTTCGATGTCCAGTGCCACTTCTTTTATCGCCTCGTCGCTATTGGCGGGGTCCATTTGGTAGGTATATTTATTGCCCGTGCCCAGATTAGCCGCTGAACCGACGGCATCGCGAAATGGTCCGTAAAACGCTGAAGCATATTTGGCTGAATAGGCCAAAATCTTCGTGTGGATATTGCCTGTGCTTTCCAAGGCTTCACGGATTTGACCTACGCGACCATCCATCATGTCGCTCGGCGCCACAATATCGGCACCGGCATTGGCATGAGAAACAGCCTGTCTCACCAATACTTCTATAGTGTCATCATTCAGCACATATCCGGCAGCGTCGATTAAACCGTCTTGGCCATGTGTGGTGTAGGGGTCTAATGCCACATCGGTGATCACGCCAAGCTCAGGATAAGCAGCCTTAAGTGCGGTGACCGCGCGTTGCACAAGCCCATCAGGGTTAAACGCTTCTGCTGCATCCAAACTCTTGAATTGACTATCGACCACAGGGAATAAAGCGATTGCGGGAATGCCTAATGCAACGCACTCTGCTGCGGTTTTCAGCAGCACATCTATGCTTTGGCGCTTCACACCGGGCATAGAAGCCACTTCTTCAATGCGATTTTCACCGTCTAGAACAAATACCGGGTAAATTAAATCGTTAGTGGTCAGTACATTTTCACGCATCATACGACGTGAAAACTCATCTTTACGCATACGGCGTGGACGGGAGTAGGGATAGCTCATTATTTATTACCTCAATTCAAAAACACTTAATGTCCGTCATTCTGAGCATAGCGAAGAATCCAGAATATTCAACCAATTTAACTGGATTCTTCGCTATGCTCAGAATGACGGGTGCGGGCTATTGACTGCCAGCTGCTATGCTTCGCACTAGAATTCGTCTGTATGTATCTACGCTAAGGTTATGCAAAAACTCTTGCCAGTTCTGCGCCAGGGTCTGGCTGCCGCATAAATGCTTCACCCACCAAAAACGTATGTACGTTATTTTTACGCATCAATGCTACGTCTTGCTGGGTAAAAATACCAGATTCAGTGACGACGATTTTATTATTCGGTATACGTGCCAGTAGTGTTAAGGTTGTCTCTAGCGTAACGTCAAAAGTGCGCAAGTTACGATTATTGATGCCCAATAATGGCGTTGTTAGCTGTAAAGCCAGGTCTAGCTCTTTACCGTTATGCACCTCAACCAATACCGCCATGCCCAAGCTGTGCGCAACTTGTTCCAACTCGCGCATTTTTGCCAAATCAATAGCAGCAGCAATCAGTAAAATACAGTCTGCGCCCATGGCACGTGCTTCATACACTTGGTAGGCGTCTATCATAAAATCTTTACGCAGCACCGGCAGATTGCAGGCTGCACGCGCTTGTTTCAGGTAGTCTGGCGAGCCTTGAAAATACTCAACGTCAGTAAGTACTGACAAACATGCCGCACCGCCTTGCTCATAGCTCTTGGCAATTTCGGCCGGATTAAAGTCGGCGCGAATGATGCCTTTGGAAGGACTGGCTTTTTTGATTTCAGCAATCACCGCGGATTGATTGTGCGCGATTTTTGCACGAATACTTGCTACAAAATCGCGCGGCGGGCTGGCAACCGCTGCTTCAGCCTGCATCACAGTGAGTGATTTTTGCACTTTTGCAGCAGCAACTTCTATGACTTTGGTTGCAATGATTTTATTAAGAATGTCTGACATATATGCGCGCTATTTTATTGATATTTTCAAAATTATTGATATTTTTCACCATGCAGCATCACCCAACCTGCTGGATGATGTCCACGCGGATCGCGGTGTGTCCAATGCATAACGCCGCCCTTAGGGTTATACACATATTCACCGCTAAATGTAATTTCATCGCCCACCTGCAGTGGAATTTTAGCGGCTAAATCAATGTTATGGGCAAACAACAAGGTTTGCTTAGGATTGATTTTTACCAGAAATTTTTGATGCTGATTGCCGTGTGTATCGCTGGCTAACAGCTTGATGACCACGCCTCTGCCGCTAACCTGCACATCACTTTTTTTCGCAGCAAAAGCCTGCTCAAGTGTTGCATTGGTTGTTGAATCAGCAACAACCTCTGTAAGCTGCTGAACCTGTGCTGTTGGCCTAAGTTCTTCTGTGACCTCTGGCAGTGGTGTTGGCTTTTTACAAGCGCACAAAGCCAGCGTTAAAAATAGAATCAGGGCCAGGGGTTTTAGGGCAGCCTTCATGTGTTGGTCATGGCGATCAACTGCTGCAATTTCTGTAGCGCCTTGCCACTATCCAGCATTGCAGCGGC
>DIZU01000149.1 GCA_002429455.1 Methylotenera sp. UBA6020
TCTTGATACACGGCAATACCGTAAGTCTCTTTCAAGATTGACTCGGTGAGTGGATGTGGGTACTCAACACGCTGTTTACCATGTTTACGTCGGCAAAAATCCGGGATCAAATCCATCGGGCCCGGGCGATACAGCGCTACCAAGGCGATAATATCCTCAAAGCAATCGGGCATGGCCTGCTTGAGCATGTCCTTCATGCCCTTGGACTCCAACTGGAATACAGCGGTAGTATTGGCCGTTTTAAGCAGCTGAAACGTAGGCTTGTCATTCAGCGGCAAAGTAGCAAAAGTTAAGGGCGGCAAGTCTGCAGCTGCACGCTGTCTATTAGTGTTATTTAATGCCAATTCTAAAATGGTCAGTGTGCGTAGGCCTAAAAAGTCAAACTTCACTAAACCGACCGCTTCAACATCATCCTTATCATATTGACTAACTAAACTTGCCCCATCTGCCTGACAATAAATCGGCGAAAAATCAGAAATTTTTCCCGGTGAAATCAGCACACCACCCGCATGCATGCCGACGTTACGCACCAAGCCTTCTAGCCTTAATGCGAGTTCTAACAGCTCACGCAGTTCCTCTTCATTTTCCCGGCGCTCGGCTAGTTGCGGTTCTTTCACCAATGCATCGGACAAGGTAATGCCAAGTTCCAAGGGAATGAGTTTAGAGATACCATCGACAAAGTGAAACGGCAGGTCTAATACGCGGCCGACATCACGAATCACGGCTTTTGCTGCCATGGTACCGAAGGTGGCAATTTGTGAAACGGCATCCAAGCCGTATTTTTGTTTCACGTAGTCAATGACGCGATCTCGCCCTTCTTGGCAAAAGTCGATATCAAAGTCGGGCATAGAAACGCGGTCCGGGTTAAGGAATCGCTCAAACAGTAAGTTGTATTCTAATGGGTCTAAGTCTGTAATGCCCAAGCTGTACGCCACCACAGAGCCCGCACCAGAACCTCGCCCTGGCCCTACCGGTACGCCATTATTCTTAGCCCAGTTGATAAAGTCGGCCACAATCAAAAAGTAGCCGGCAAAGCCCATTTGATTGATGACGTTAGTCTCAAAATCCAGCCGCGTATCATAAGCCGCTTGTTTAGCTGCTCGAATATTGTCATCTGGGTATAACACCTGTAGCCGTTTACCTAAACCAAGACGCGCTTCAGCAATTAAATATTCATTTAAACTTTCGTTATTGGGTGTGGGGAAGTTGGGTAAATAGTTTTTGCCAAGCGTGAGCGTCAAATTGCAGCGTTTAGCAATTTCTACGCTGTTGGTTAAGGCTTCAGGCATATCAGCAAATAACGCTGCAATCTCGGCCTGTGTCTTAAAGTATTGCTCAGTAGTGAAATTTTTAGGACGGCGACTATCTGCCAACACATAGCCTTCAGAGATGCAAGTCCGCGCCTCATGCGCTCTAAAATCATCCGGCGTCATGAATTGAATCGGGTGCGTTGCTACAATCGGTAAATTCAGCGCATTCGCAATCGAACGCACATGATGAATATAATCTTCTTGCTGCGTATTGTGTGAGGTACTGGCAATACGTTGCACTTCTAAATAAAAGCGGTCTGGAAACAAGCTCTGCCAATCACTGGCAAGTTTTGTCGCTAACTTTAGATTATCTTGTATACAAGCTTGGCCAATATCACCGGCCAATGCGCCAGAAATAAGTAATAAACCTTCGGTGCCGCATTCAACAAACCACTCACGCTTGAACTCTGCGCGACCACGGTACTGATTGGTCAAATAAGCGCGGCTTAACAATTGACACAACAGCAGATACCCTGCATGCGACTGACATAACAATAAAATACGTGAAGGCTGATCGCGATTAGTGGTGTTTTCTAACCAGATATCGCAACCTAAAATAGGTTTAATGCCTTTGCTGCGAGCGGCTTTATAGAACTTGATTGCGCCGAATAAATTGCTCAAGTCAGTCAAGGCCAAGGCTGGCATTTGGTCGCTCAATGCTTGCTTGACATAGTCGTCGATACGCACAATGCCATCCACAATGGAATACTCACTGTGACAACGCAAATGAACGAACGTAGGGGACGTCTGTATTGATTCTGGGTGTGATTGGCTGGCTTCAAGCATAAGGCAAATTTTACCTTATTGGAGGTATTTTAGAGAGCGAAACTTAGTCGTAATAATCACAAAAACTTATCACTACCGACACCATTACTATTGACAATAACGTCGGCAGCTTAGTTAACTACTTTCCGATTAAGGCGTTCACTTGCTCCATAAGCTCGTCATCTTGCACCGGCTTACCTAAGAACGCATTCACGCCGAGCTCTTTTGCAACATTACGGTGTTTTTCAGCCGTGCGTGAACTAATTACAATCAACGGGATATTCGAAGTTTTCTCATTATCACGTACATGCCGAGAGAATTCGAAGCCATCCATACGCGGCATCTCAATATCCGTCAAAATAATGTCTGGTGTGATGAGTTGTAATTTCTGAATCGCATCCATGCCATCGTTGGCCGTGACCACTTCAAAATCTTCACGCTCAAGTACACGAGAAAGCACTTTACGCATGGTGAGTGAATCATCAACGACTAACGCGATTTTTTTCACTTGTTCGACCACTGGCGCTATAGTAGTGACTTTGATTGCACCGACAGAGAGTGCCTCACGGTTAGCCAATTGCACAGGGTTGATCACCAATACAATGGCTCCATCGCCCAATACGGTAGCGCCAATCATGCCTGGTACGCGCGCGAGTTGCGTACCCATGGGCTTCATCACCACCTCTTGGTTGCCCATAATCTCATCCACATGCACTGCCGTACGATAAGTACCACTGCGCAATAAAATTACCGGCGTATAGACATGGTGTTGTGCAATGTGATCCATATCACCGATTAATTTAGAGAAGAAATGTAATGGGTAATCACGACCTGCCCAGTCAATTTTTTTAGCTTGATAGGCGCTAATTAAATCATTCTGTTTCAGTTTTTGCACTTGCTCCACCATTACTGAAGGAATCGCAAATACTCTATGGCCTGAGCGCACCATAACTACCTGCGCAACGGATAGCGTAACAGGCAAGTAAATGTTGAACATCGCCCCCATGCCTATCATATTGCTTACATCAATCCGTCCACCTAAAGCGGCAATATCGCTACGTACCACGTCTAAGCCTACGCCACGGCCAGCAATTTGCGATACCGCATCAGCTGTTGAAAAGCCCGGTTCAAAAATCACCGCCATCAAAGCTTCGTCTGCCAATGCCTGATCAGCGGTAAACAAACCTTTTTCAAGCGCTTTTTGCTTAACTTTATCCAGATTAACACCAGTGCCATCATCGGTCACTACCAGTGTAATTTCATCATTCTCAGAGCTGACTTTAAGCTTGATTTGCCCAGTTTCAGTCTTGCCCAATCGTTTACGCTCTTCGGTGGACTCAAGACCATGTGCTACCGCGTTTCGCAATAAATGCTCAAGAGGTGCGCCCATTTTATCTAACACACCTCGGTCAAGTTCAACTGACTCACCTTCAATGGTCATTTCAACACGCTTGTTCAACTCCCTTGCCGTTTGCCGCACAATACGCTGCAAACGCTCTCCTATGGTAGAAAAAGGCAACATACGAACAGCCATGAGACCTTGCTGCAGCTCACGATTCATGCGGTTTTGTTGCTGCAAGGCAGCATCAGTTTGATCAAGGTTGAGCAATAGCCCATGCTGAATTGTCGCCACATCGTTGACGCTCTCGGCCATCATCCGGGTCAATTCTTGCAAGCGGGTAAACCGGTCAAACTCGAGCGGGTCAAAAGTCTCATTGGCCTCTTGCAACAAACTCATACGCGATTGCATTTGCGTTTCAGCTTCAATCTCCAACTCACGAAGATAAGTGCGCATCCGACTGATACTGTCGGTTAAATCTGTAGAGGATTGCTTGAAGTTTTGCATTTCCCGGTCCATCCGGGAACGCATGATTGAAACTTCACCTGCTTCGTTAATCAATCGATCAAGCACATCTGCGCGCATGCGCAAGAATTGTGCTTTACGGTCAACTGAACGCGTTGGCGCAGTGATTTTTGCTGCGGCATCCTCATCTTGCGTATTAATTCTGACGCCGCCGATAATGTCTTCCAGCATATAGCCAATACGATCAAACTCAACAAACATCTCATCAAAGTCGTCTAAAGTCACCTTATGTTTAAGCGCACGAATCACACGGTCTTCCATGCCATGTACGCTATCACCGATATCGGTTTGTCCAGCCATACGCGCACTACCTTTAAGCGTATGCAGTAGACGTTGAAGTGAGTCAGGATACTCACCGTCTTGTGGATTAGTACGCCAGTTACGTAAATCTCTACCTAATTGTGGTACCAACTCACGCGCTTCTTCCACAAACAACGCCAGCAATTCTTGATCCACCGCAAGGTCTCTTATCTGATTGACCTCAATGCGCTCTGCTGCAGGCTTATCAATATCAATCAGACTACTACTGATAGCTAGATCATTAGCAGATTGCAGTTGCTCATCAAGCATCACCATGACAGCCGATTCAACTGCTTGAGCTTCTACAGATGAATCTGATATAGGCAAATCAGATTTAGTTGAGTCCGATTTGGTTACTTTAACTTTTGATTTTTTGGCTGGTTTTTCTGCCATTTGCACTTCAAGCACGGCTGCCTCGGCTTCTTGCGTCGCCACGGCCTGCATCGCAGCGGTAGATTCACCTAAAGCAATAATAAGTGCACGGGTTGATTTAGGATTTTTGAGGGCTTTGGCTTTTTCCAGGCCGTCTTTTAATGCCTTAACCACATTGCCATACAAAGCAATGTGTTGTTCGGTCCAAACACTGGTATGTTCATCAAGCCAATGTTCTAAAGCACGGGCTAAATCACCGGTTGGTTTAAACCCGGCTGTTAGCGCATTACTGCCTAAGGTATGGGCTGCGCGGCAACTTGCATCCGAGGGCAGTTCACTGGTGTTCGCTGTTAAGGCTTGCTGCGCCTCAATCAATGTTGCTAAATGCTGCTGTGCTTCATCCAGGAATATATTGAAAAACGCGCGACTCAGTTTACGCGTACCACCGATCAGCACTTCTTCTTTCTGTGGTTTTGGCTTAGCTGCAGCCATGTCATGTTCAAATTCAAGTGTTAGCTCAGCCGCCAGCTGTTGGAAAGGGCCAGGACTTAACGTGACCATTTGATTGGCTTGTAAGTCGGCGGCCCACCCGGCAAAGGCAGCACTCACTTTTTCAATAAAAGCCAACTGTGCTGGTGTAGGAAAAGCTTTACGTTCTATCACCAAGTTAAGTAGATTTTCTACCGTCCAAGCCACTTCACCCATACCAGCCAAGCCTACAGTACGGCCGCTACCTTTAAGTGTGTGGTAGGCACGGCGCACCTCAATTAAGGCTTCGCTATCTGTTGCATTCACTCGTAAGGTTTGCAGATGCTGCGCTAAACTTGCTAGCACTTCTTCAGCTTCTGCAAGGAATATATCCTGCAACTCCGCATCAATCGCTTTGTCTGTCACTTCTGCTGCGTCAGCGCTTACATTGCCCGTTGGTAATGGCATTGCAGCATCTGTTGCAAGTGTTTCAACTACTGTTTGCGTAATGGCAGCTTCAACTTGACCGTTTTCAATAGGTAAATTAAGCGTCACTGCACCCTGTTCTAAACGTTTTAATGCGCCTGATAGCGCCATTTCAGATTCAGCACGTGTATTGGGCAATTCTTCTGCATACAAACCCAACATACTTAAACTCTCAGCCACCAGTTCGAAATGCGAACTACCAGGATGACTGACGTTATTTTTAAACTGTTCGACATGGACGGCGCTTAATTGCGCAATCGATTTTGGTATCGGCATTTCCAGCATATCAAATGCCGCTGAAATTTGTTGCAAAGGTTTAGTAGACTCATCCAGAACGGCTACATTGGCTGGGTTTCGGAAAAATGTATCTAACGATTTTTCGACCAGTTGTAGTGCACCTATAATTTGTTTTGCAACCGCCTCAATCACACTGGCATCCAGCCTGCTGGTAGCAAATGCATCAACGGCATGGACTAAGGTCACACCTTCGGTGATTGACTGCAAACGCGCAGTCTGCGTGGTGATTTTTTGATGCGCTTCAACATCAAGTTGTTGATAATACTCACCTACGTATTCCAGCAAATTAAGTGCTGCTGCAACTTCAATTAATGAGGTCTCATTGATTTTGGCTTGATCTGCCTGCAATGCCTGCGCAGTAATATGAATCGCATTAAACAGCTTAAGCACATTTTGATTATTAAGGTTTTGTTGCACTGTAGTCAAATGATCAAGCTTGCTGATGAATGCGTCCAAATCAATGCTGTCACTATCAGCATTGCTATTTGTACCAATACCAGCCCACAAATCTTTCAAGCCACTCAAATCTGCATTTAGCTGCGCCAATGCAGCACGCTCCGCTGCTGTCGTGACTATACCTTCACCGCTGGCTCTATCATGCATAGGCAACACATGATCCAACTCAAATAAATCCTTAACGCTTGCAATCGTGTCAGTGTTGCGGTCGCTAAGCGCAACATAATAAAGCACATCGCGCAGTAACTGCGAAGGCGCTTTTGCATCTCCTACCGACATGTTACGTAGCTGCTGGTCTAATCGACGGCATAGTTTTTTTGCACCTGTATGCACGGCAATTTTGTCTTGCGCTAATGCATCAGTAAACGCGGTTGCAGCCCACCAGAGGGTTTTTTGCGCACTTTTTTGTTGTACTTGCTGCACACTTGAAACAGCTTCACGCATACTACTCAGCGAACCCGCATCCTTGGTACGCAGCCAGTCTAATAATGCCTTTTGAAAAGTAACTCTCTGCTCAGCTATAAAAATTGGCACCGCAGACTCTGCGATAGGATTAGCCGGTAAATCTTTAGGCGCGCTATAACTGGTATCGGGATAAAATAAATCACTGATCTCTAACGACTCACCTTGCAACTCAACCAAAGGCTTTAAGCTGTCATAAAGCCTAGTGGGCGTATCCGGCATACCATTTAATAAGTCTTGCAAATATTGTGCAAGGGTATCGACCGCATGCATCAAATCGGCCATTACCTTGTTACTTACCGGGATTAGCTGCTTCTCTAATTTATCGGTGAGCTTCTCAATTTCTGAGCAGTAGCGCTTGCAACCTTCAAGCCCGACCATGTCTAGAGCGCCACTAACTTGATATAAATGTGCTATCGTAAAACGCAAAGATGCAAACTCATCCGGCTTCTCGGTCACCACAACAAAATTGTCCAACACTTTTTTAAGTGACTGATCAATTTCATCTTTTACCCAAGATAACGGGCCAGTATCGAATGCTTCAGGCATTTTTTGCCCTCATTTTTTTGTGCGATATTCTCATAGAGTTTCTACCTGTGCCATTGCAATGTATATACGTTCTATTTATATAAGATTGCAATAACTAAAGTTTAAAACCAGCTACAGAATCGCGTAACTCTTCTGCCAGCGAGGTGAGCTGACCGACAGAGTCCGCAGTTAACTTGGTACCATGCGTGGTTTGCGTCGTAATGTCCTGAATCATCTGCATGTTATTCGCAACCGTAGCGGCTGATTCTGTTTGCGCATTGGTCGCAGCAGAAATTGACTGAATTAACTGCGCCAAGTTGGTAGTAACCGTTTCAATTTCAGTCAGTGCCTGACCTGCAGCATCGGCAACGCGCGCACCTTCAACTACACCCTCGGTACTTTTCTCCATCGCCGCCACTGCGCCATGCGTATCGGTTTGAATCGTCTTCACAATCGCACTAATCTGTTTAGTCGCTTCAGACGAACGTTCCGCCAAACGTTGCACCTCCTCAGCAACCACCGTAAAGCCGCGTCCGGCTTCGCCAGCAGATGCCGCTTGAATCGCTGCATTCAACGCCAAAATATTGGTTTGCTCAGTAATGTCTGAAATCAACTCCACGATTTCACTAATTTCTTGTGAGCTTTCGCCTAGGCGTTTAATTCGTTTAGAAGTTTCCTGAATCTGCGTACGAATTTCATTCATCCCGGAGATTGTGTTTTGCACTGCCTGCGAACCTTGATTAGCCGCTTGTAATGAGCGTTGTGCCACCTGAGAAGCCTCTGCTGCATTGCTTGATACTTGCAAAATAGAGCGCGTCATATCGGTAACTGCGTCCGTCGTGTGCAAAATCTGTGCCGATTGCGTTTCAGCAGCACTCAGCAATTGCGCTGAAGTACCTTGCGCCACGGAGGTGGCTGATGTCACCTGATCCGTTGCGCGGTTAATCTCAACAACCAAGTCTCTCAAGCTATCAATCGTATAGTTAATAGAGTCAGCAATCGCACCCGTAATGTTGTCACGCACTTGCGCTTTAACCGTTAAGTCACCATCAGCCAAGTCACCCATTTCATCCAGTAATTGCAAAACAGCCTCTTGATTCTCTTGACCATCCTGAACTAACTGATTGGTTAAGGCGGCAGATTTTACAGTCTGTTTTTTACCAAAGATATACATAAAAAGCAGGAGCCATATACCTAGAAACAACAACCCTAACAACACTAACTTAATGAAGGTAGTTTTAGATTCAATCAATGTTTTATTTTGTTTCTCAATTTCCATCGTAAAAACACTACCTGTTTGCTTAGTCACTTCAAAAGCAGACGTTAATTCTGACAGTGGCGCAGAAGCCGCTACAGTACCTAGTGGTAAAGCTGGAATATAACGCTTATTGGCTACAGAGAAAAAGTTTTCACCCGCTTTAATCACGGCTTCTAAAGAACCTTGCAACTTCTCATTATTGAGATTTTGACGCCAGTATTCAGAACGCTCCTTAAACAACGCCTCGTTTTTTGCAGCGTTAGCGAGAGCTTTATCACGTTTTTCATTGTTAAAATTGGTGGAAGCGACGTAGGCTTCGTTGTAGGATGCAAAGGCATCTAATGGATACATTGGCGGTGGAGAAGTATCCGCAGTTAAATTTTGGTACTCTTTCAATGTTTTAAAAATAGGGCCATCCACTCGCACTTGGCTAATTACCCAAAAACTCAACATTGCAAACAATATAAACGCAACAATTTGCAAAAAGAGCTGCCGATTGCCTGCACTCAAGCCATCAGAGCTTGAACCTGAACTGGCAGTTTTGCTTTTTAGATTATTCAAAAAACTGCCTAGTTGTAACGGAAAACTTTTTATAGTTGCCAGATCTAATGCCATATTGAACCCCAGTTCATAGAATTATTATTAAGACTATGTTGTATAAAAATTATAGTTTTTCTTAGGTAGTTACTGCTAAGCTTTTTATA
>DIZU01000174.1:0-3766 GCA_002429455.1 Methylotenera sp. UBA6020
GTTTGGCTTAAAAGCTCACAAACAAGCAGCCAAGGAATCATGCCGCTATCACAATACGCAAAATCTCTAAAATAGTGATGCGCGCTCATCTCGCCGCCATAAATGGCATTCTCCAGCCGCATACGTTCTTTAATAAACGCATGGCCGGTTTTGCTCATGACGGCCTGGCCACCCGCGTTAGTCACAATATCTACCGTATTCCATGTGAGGCGAGGATCATGAATGATTTTCTCATTGGGATGTTTTGCTAAAAACGCTGCCGCAAGTAAACCTACAATGTAATAACCTTCAATAAATTGACCATGCGCATCAAATAGAAAACAACGGTCAAAATCACCATCCCAGGCAATGCCCATGTCTGCTTGATGCGCGATTACTGCGTCAGAGGTAGCGGCTTGATTTTCCAGTAATAATGGATTGGGGATGCCATTAGGGAAATCGCCATCTGCATCGTGGTGTATTTTAATAAAGCTGATGGGCACTTGTTTTTGCTTAAATACATGTTCTAATGCGTCGATCACATGACCTGCGGCACCATTACCCGCATTGACTACCAGCTTGAGCGGACGCAGCTTTTGCACGTCAATATAAGTCAGCAAGTGGTCAATAAAAGCGGGTAAAACATCTTGCTTAACGTATGTACCGCATTGTTTTACTTCTGAATTTTGATTAACTACTGCAAACTGATTAGCTTCTGCGATTTTTTGTACGTCATGCAAGCCTGTATCACCGCTGATGGGTTTTGAGCCTTCTTTTACCAATTTCATGCCGTTATAATCCATGGGATTATGACTTGCCGTTACTTCAATACCACCGTCAACTTTAAGATGAAACGTAGCAAAATAGACTTCTTCAGTGCCCGTCAAACCAATATCAATGACATTGACGCCTTCATCCATAAGGCCGTTTGCAATAGCCATTTTAAGGCTCTCACTGCTATGGCGTATATCAGCACCGATGACTACTGATTTGGGTTGCAGATAGATGGCATAAGCGCGGCCAATTCGGTAGGCTATATCCTCATTAAGCTCATCGCCTAATCTGCCACGTATATCGTAAGCTTTAAAGCAAGTTAACATCGTGTGTTCTTTCATATCAGTTTTAGCCAAATGCGCCACCCGTAAATTTTTTAATGTCACGCAGTTGTCGCTTGGTTGGCCGCCCTGCCCCGCGTTCACGTTGCGCATGTTCACCTTCACCAGTTGCTTTGGCATTCTCGCGCTTGGTGATACTCGCTTGTGTTTCTGTGTATAACAGTGCGGCTTCTGGTGCGCCTTTACGTATGTTAGATAATGCGAGCACGCTGACTTCAATCTCAAAGTCTCGATTGCGGATATGAATAATTTGCCCAGTGTGCACTTCTTTGGCGGGCTTGACTCGGTCGCCATCTACGTGCACTTTTCCGGTTTCAATCGCCGTGGTCGCCAAGCTACGTGTTTTAAAAAAACGTGCGGCCCACAGCCATTTATCTAACCTGCATTTGGTGTCAAGTTCTGTCATGATCGTTTATTTGATGCAATGCAGTGAGCTTGCCACTGCTTTTAACGTATTTATTAACCCTTTGAATTGTTAAGCAAAGATTTTAAATTTTAAATTTAGCTCTTTTTCGGTAGATTTTGTTCCAGAATCAATTTAAACATTCGCAATGTAGCTTCTGCCAGACGATTCACGTCTGATAAGGTATGACCCGTGAGATGCAAAATACCTTCGGCAACATTGTTCATGGTGGCAAGTTGAAACTGGCTATTGGCAACAGCGTCTATCACTTCATCACTTAACATCAGGTGCCGCANNCCACCCACAGGCAATACTTCGCCATGCTGATTGAGCGCGCCCGTTACAGCAATGCCTTGCTTAATCGGCAGTTGAGACAGAGAAGACAGCAATGCAAACAGCTCAGCACATGAGGCAGAATCACCGTCAACGCCATTGTATTCTTGCTCAAAGACTAACGAAGCGGTGAGATTAAGCGGGTTAAATTGTGCAAAGTTAGTATGTAACCAGCTTTGCAATATCATCACGCCTTTATCATGCGTGGGGCCGCTCATAGCCACTTCACGGTCAATCGTAAGAACGTCGCGCCTGCCCGCATAGCAGTTGGCCGAAATGCGCACAGGTGAGCCGAAACTGGCATCGGCAAGGTCAATATGCGTGAGGCCATTGATTTGCCCTATCACCTCACCTTGTACGGTAATCATCAATTCGTTATCTACAATCGAATCACGCATGTGCCCTTCGATGTAGCTGTGGCGCGCATACTTTCTGTTAAGCGCGGTTTTAACATCTTCAATTGCCACGAGCGTAGCTCCACGCACACCTGCCGCGGCTGCACTTTCTAGCATTAACTTTTCCAACACTGCAAATTGCGTGCTTAAGCGTGTTTGGTCTTCTTCAAGTCGATGCATGGCCTGTAATAGCCCTGCCACGGCATCGGCACTAAAGTGAGGACAATGAAACTGCTGACATTTTTGCGCGACAAAAGCGGCGTAGGCCGCATAGTTTTCTGCATTGGCTTTTACTTTTTCAGCAAACTCTATCTTGATAGGGAAGTAACTAAAAAAATCGGGCTTTTCATCAAGCAGCTGATAATAATCTTCACGGGTCGCTACCAGCACCAACTTGACCTCCACTGGAATTGCCGCCTGCGCGCTCACAAAGCTACTGCCTTGACTGCTGCTACTGCTTAAGTCTTCAATTTGCAAAGTGCCATTGCGTAAAAAGCGGTGCAGTTTTTCTAGTAACTGTGGCCCATTCTGTTCATCTGCCAAAATATCGCGCAGATGCAACAACAAAGCACCGCCATCGGCGCGCAGCAAATTGCCGGCACGTAGCCGCATAAAATCAGGGGTAGTGCTGGAATCACCGGCGCCCTCTATTCCGCCGAATAAAGAGTGCAAACTGGGGTCATTGTCATATAGCACTGGTGCGTTTTGGTTTGCCTGATGCTCAACCAAGACATTGGCACGGTAACGCCCAAAAAAACTTTCACTAAGCAAGGCTTCCAAGTTATTGTCCGTATCACCGCTTGCACTTGGCTGCCAAACCTCCAGGTATTCTAAAACGTCTTTTTGCAGCAATTCAAAATAATGTTTGAGCGTTTCGCTTGTTTCAATCAGCGTAATATTGGCTTTAATGATATCGAGTTGCGTCTCTAAGAAAACCTGTATTGGCGCAAGAGAGTTTTGTTTGATTTTCGCTTCGAGCAGGCTTGCTAACTCTTTAGCTAGGTGGCGAATAAATACATCCAAAGCTTGTTTCAGTTGTGTACCGACACCAGCAGGCAACTTCAAAAATAACGGTTTGCCGTTGGCATCAAACTGATACAAAGCGACCAGATCATTTATGTCCGCATATTTTGTAGCGGGATCATTTGCGGCAGACTGTTTAGCAGCGGCCTCATGCATCGCACTCATCATCAGCGTAGTGCGCCCGGTACCTGGCTCGCCCAGTGCCAATAAATTAAAGCCCGCTTGATGAATATTCAAACCAAATTCAGCGGCTTTTTTGGCTTCAAATTGTGCAATCCAGGCTTGATGCTGGGCACTTATATTGCTCGCACCAATGAGCTCAGAGGTATCTGCGAAATTGAATTGTTTAGCAGAAATATTAAGTGTTAACTGCTGAGGGGTTAAGATTTTTGACATGTGGTCTTATAGAGTTAATCAGTTTTTGTATATTGGTCTGTTTTTGGCGTAGCTATTCTGGTCAATCACTTACAACCAGCGTTCACGCGCCGCGTCATCCGTGAGCTTTGCTTCTATCCAGC
>DIZU01000174.1:3909-5975 GCA_002429455.1 Methylotenera sp. UBA6020
CTTCTACCCAGCGCTCGCCAGACGGTGTGACTTCTTTTTTCCAAAATGGCGCTTCAGTTTTTAGGTAGTCCATCATAAATTCACAAGCCTTGAATGCCTCGCCACGATGCGCACCACTCACGGCCACCAATACAATTTGGTCAGTCGGGTTAAGCGTGCCTACGCGATGAATAATCAAGGCATCAAAAATATCCCAACGGTTTTTAGCTTGGTTGATGATGGCCTCCAAGGCTTTTTCGGTCATGCCCGGATAATGCTCTAAAGTTAATTGCGATACCGCATCACCTTCATTTACATCCCGCACTTGCCCGATAAAACTCACAATCGCGCCAGTATCTTTACGTGCATTCCGCAATTGGCTGATTTCAAGGCCAGCATCAAAGTCTTGTGTTTGTACGCGAACCGTCATAACTGAATGAAGAGCTTAACCGCCCGTTACCGGTGGAAAGAATGCCACCTCATCGCCATCAGCAATGGGCGCATTGTCATCGACTAATTCATGATTAATAGCCGCACGAATTTTCAGCTTGCCCATCAACATTTGCCCCCAGACGTCTCCGCGTTTAGCCAAATATGCTTTAAGTTTAAGTACCGTCAAGGCATCGTCAGGCAGATCCAAATCTTCAGTAGAATATTTGAGTGTCTCTTTAAGTCTGGCAAAGTAAAATAGTTTAATTTTCATATAGTTACGGGCAGTTTAATCTTCTTTAGTATTCGTAAGCTCTGTATCTTCAATTAAATCCAGTAAATCTGCTGGATTTTTAGTCAGCTCTACGCGTTCAATTTGGGCAAATCGCTGTGATATTTTTTGGCTGGAAATATGCACATCTTGCGCATTTTCATGCGCTTGGCGAATATTATCCGCCAGTTTTTTCATGCGCAAATCAAATCTACCGAAATCTTTGCTTAACTTGCCCAGCTCTTCTTTAATAACATGCACTTGCTTACGCGTTTCAACGTCTTTGAGCACTGCGCGTGCGGTGTTCAGTACCGCCATCAGCGTAGTGGGTGACACCACCCAAACACGCTTATTCATCGCATAATCAATCACATCAGCATGGTAAGCATGCAACTCAGCAAACACCGCTTCAGCGGGGATGAACATCACTGCGCCATCCGACGTCACGTTTGAGATGATGTATTTGTTGGCAATATCGTCCACATGCTTTTTAACATCTAACCTTGAACTGCTTTTCCGCCAAAGTTTGTTCAGCTTCAGTCAATTTACTATTGAACATGCGATGATAATTTTCGAGCGGGAACTTGCTATCTACCGCTACCGTACCTGTAGGGTCGGGTAAAAATAAGGCACAATCAGCACGTGTACCGTTCTCAAACGTATGCTGCATGGCAAATGAATTGACTGGCAATACATTACGCACCAAGGCTTCCAACTGCACTTCACCAAACGCACCACGCGAGCGCTTATCGCCCAGCAACTCTTGTAAACTCACCACGTTGGTGGTTAGACCATCAATTTTCTTCTGTGCTTCATCAATCGTCGCAAGGCGTGCCATCACATCAATAAAAGTTTGGTTGGTTTTCTTAAAGCCTTCATCCAGGCGCTCAGAAACTTTGCCACCAATCTGCTCCAGACGGCCATCTACCGCTTTTGCTAAGTTATCAATAGTGTTCACTAACTGTAAAGTGGCATTACGCATGGTCGATTGAATCAGCTCTTGTTCGGCTTTGCCTTGCTCAGCCAGCGTAGTATGCAACTTCTCCAGCACCGTCTCGCGCGTCAGCGACAAACTATTGTTCTGTGCTAACTGCAAGGCTTGCATGGCATCACGCGTCGCTTGCAACTCCGTGGCGACACTCATGCGCAAGCGCTCGCTAATGTCACTTGAAGATGCGCTCAAACGATCACCCAGCTTGTTTAAGCCATCATTCACATCTCGCAGCATGTCACGGTGTTTTTCTTCTAGCTGCTGCAAAATCACCTGTTGCAACACTAAGGGGTTTTTCTCAAGCTGATTGGCACGCAAAATCTGCCACGCCAGCAGCAAAAAAATGGCAACCGCAATCACTAAAATAATAATTTGTATCATAGGGCTGGATTATAC
>DIZU01000174.1:6053-6808 GCA_002429455.1 Methylotenera sp. UBA6020
GTATCATAGGGCTGAATTATACCTGATGCCGAATGTTTAAACCTTGAGCGGCTGATACTTAAACGCTAAGCATTTAAACGCTTAAAGCAACACGAAGAGCTGCAAGGAAAAAATTGCGGCGTTATCTTTTAGCCAACGAATAAAGAACTTGTATCTACCCCAGATGACATATGGGACGCTAGCTGAATAATTTCTATTTTTGGGCTATTAAATGCTTTTAGTAACAGCTTGTAAGTATCAAAATCGAACTTGAAAGCCGTTTTTTGCTGAAGCGTTTCCGTGAAATCAACCGTATTTTCTACAACGCCTAAATAGCACCAGTGTTCGAAAATATGAATTTGGGTTTTATCACTTTCAGCATTGTGTTCCCTGATGCCAATTTTTCCGGCAAATGGCCACGTTTTTAGTTTATGGGTAATGAGTGCTTGTTGCAAACGCAAGTAGTGTATTTCCAGCGCCTCCCGGCCACAACACACGCCCTTGCAACGCTTGATCTGGCTGGCAAAACAGGCGCCTTCACCTAGCTCAAACCCAAGTATTTTAGGGCATAGTTGATGCGCTTCGGCAACCTTGCGTAACGCTTCTACCGCTTGGCGTTTACTCTTAAAAGTGCCGAACAATTGCCCAAGCTCAGTTGGATTAATTTCATCGGCGTACACCAAGGTTAATACAGGCTTAGCGTCTATATCGGCACTCAGCTTCCAACTGCACAACTGCAGCTCATTACGTAGCTGGCGGTTATGAACAGGCTGGCG
>DIZU01000174.1:7044-8858 GCA_002429455.1 Methylotenera sp. UBA6020
GCCACTCAACATGTTTAATCTCTTGGTTGATACGCATTTCTTTACCGGAGGCATGGTCACTACTTAAATGCGCCAATACCCGCGCACGAATATTCACACTTTTACCAATATAAAGTGGCAAATCATGCTCGCCGTAGAACAAGTAAACACCCGGGGTTTCTGGCATATCTTCCAGTGATAGCGCATCTAAATGCGGTGGCAATTTAGGGCCACGCATTAGCCGTGATGCAGCATCGGCTATCGCCGCATCACCCAACTCTAATTTGGCAGACTCTAAAAAGGCCAGTATGGTTTCAACGTCACCCATCGCGCGATGCCGTGCAATACTCGTAATATGATGGCGCTCCATAATCGCATCTAAGCCGTGGCTGCGATGTTGTGGATAAAGCAAACGAGATAGCTTGACCGTACACATTACTTTTTGCCGTAACGTAACATCCAGACGCTTCAACTCGGCCTTGATAAAACCATGATCAAAACGTACGTTATGCGCAGCTAATACCGATCCTTCTAAAAAACTCAAAAGCTTATCGGCTACCTCGGCAAAGATCGGGGCATTCGCCACCATTGTGTCATCAATACCCGTGAGCTTTTGAATAAAATCAGGAATAGGTTGCTGCGGGTTTACCAAGGTTTGCCAGCGAGCGACTTCAACACCGTTATCAAACCGAATGAGCGCGATTTCGGTGATGCGGTCTTTCAGCGGCGTTGCACCTGTTGTTTCAAGGTCTAAATAAGTGATTGATGGCAGCACGAAATTATGACAACTTGATATTGATGGCGTTAATGAAAGGTCCCAATTTAGGTGGATGCGGCTCGATATCGACCCTGATGCCATATTTTTCCAACGCCGCAGTGCATACCGGACCTATGGATGCGACAAGACTTCTATTCATGGCAGTTTGCAGGGTTTCAGCACGGTTAAGTTGCTTAGCAACACTGAACAAATTGTAAACCTGAGATGCACTAGTGAAACATACCACATCAATCGCATCGGCATCCAGAGCGTCCATCAGATCAAGCATAGGCTTGATATTCTCGGGTAGGCTCCAGCGATAGGTTGCAACCTCCATGACCTTTGCGCCTCTTTCTTCAAGGGCGTGCTGCAACTCTAAATTGGTATCGCCGTAACGTTGCACTACCACACGCTTGCCAGTGATAGAGGACACATCTATCTCCGCCAGCACCTCAGCGGTGGTGTATGGTTCGCTGGCAGACAGATCAATCCGTACATTGCGTGAACGCAACACTGCCGTGGGCTTAGGCCCGCGTACCACGACCATAGCGGATGCCAATACTTGCAACAACTGTTCAGTGATGCCTAAGGCGTCTGTCGTGGCAAATAGGGCTTTGACACCCACGCCGGTCTGGAAAATGAAAATATCTGGCAGGTCTGTCCGCCAATCACTCACCAATTGCGCTATAAGCACCGGATCAATATCAGGCACCTCTGCCAGTGCCGGTGCTGAAAAAGGTGTGCCACCGTACTTTCTCACCAGATCGGCAAGTTGCTCTCCGGCACGATTTTCCAGAATAGCGATAGTTTTATCTTTCAATGTTCAATTCCCGTTTCAATCATATTGGATAATGTTTTATTAAATTCATTCATGTTTTCAGTATAACAAATCCCCAATATGCCAAAAAAACATTTATGATTTTAAGCATGCCCTATCTTGATACCAATGCTGATGATTAATCTCAAACTGATACTAAACCAGTGGCTAGTAAGCATCACGCGCAAGCTACGCAATAATTTTTATTTATATCTAAGTGCCTTGCTCACGGTGCTGGTGCTGCTTGATGCCGGCCTGTTT
>DIZU01000167.1:0-127 GCA_002429455.1 Methylotenera sp. UBA6020
CCAACTGATCGAAGCCCAAAAACAACAAGCGCAGCGCAGTTTAGAAAAATCTGAGGCTTTGTTTAATGGCTTGTTACAGCGGGCGTTTACGGGTGAATTAACGGCTAAAATGGCGGCATAAAGGCTG
>DIZU01000167.1:375-2821 GCA_002429455.1 Methylotenera sp. UBA6020
CTAAAATGGCGGCATAAAGGCTGATCATTCCCGCGAAGGCGGGAATCTAGGCAAGGTAGCAAATAGTGTTATGGTTTCTTTGAGCAATGTTGGATATTCACGTGGTCTGGATACCCGCCTTCGCGGGAATGACGATGGTGGTAGTCTGGGGATGTAAGGGAATGACGAAAGTGGGGTTATGATAGTGCGTGTGATTCTTGATAGAACTAATTTATACATCCAATAATGAGTAACTTCAGCTTTCTTTTAGCCGACTTCCCCGCGCTGTATGCCGATGCAGTAGAGGCTGAACATCTCACTTTACTCTCACCCAAAGCAGCAGCCATTTTTTGCCGCAGTACCTTAGAAAACGCCATCAATTGGTTATATGACCACGACCCCAAGCTAAGCCGTCCATATAAGCCTGAACTCAGCACTTTGATGCATGAACATTGCTTTGTCAGCCAGTTTAACCAGACCATGTTAGGCGAATTGCACCTGATACGCAAAACAGGCAATCTGGCGGCGCATGGTAGTAAGGTAAGCCAGCAAGATGCCTTGGCCTCGCTTAAATATTTGTTCCGCTTTTTGCGTTATCTGGTGACGTATTACGGTAAGCAAGCACTTACAACACAGGTGTTTGATGAAGGCTTGATCCCCACAGGTAAACCCAATATTGAGAGCTCTGAGCAAATTGCTGCTTTGCAGCAACAGTTAGCCGCTAAAGAACAAGCATTGCGTGAGGCCGAACAAGCCCGCCAACAGCAAGCTGAGCAAAACGCGGAGCTTAAGCAACAAATTGAACGACAACAAGCTGAACTCGTTGCTCGTAAACAAAGCCGCGAAAACACCATCAACTTTGAACTTGCTATACCACTATTGGTGAGCGAGGCCGAAACGCGTCGCCGTTATATTGATTTATCGCTCAAAGAATGTGGCTGGGATAACCTAAAAGACGGTAGTGACCTGGAGTTTAAAGTAACGGGTATGCCTATCAGCACCAATGCTTCTGGGGTTGGTTACGTGGATTATGTGTTGTGGGGCGATGATGGTTTGCCCTTGGCAATCGTCGAAGCCAAAAAGACCATGGCGGATGCCCGCAAAGGTAAACACCAAGCGGAGTTATATGCCAATTGCCTAGAAGCCATGACAGGCCAACGCCCAGTGATTTTTTACAGCAACGGCTTTGAAACGCACTTGTGGGATGACCAGTTTTACCCCGAGCGCGAGGTGCAAGGCTTTTACAGTAAAGAAGAATTGCAGTTATTGATTGCCCGCAGACTAAGCCGCACAGATTTGCGCGAGTTTAAAGTGAATCTAGAGATTGCCGAGCGGGCGTATCAGCTAGAGGCGATTAAGCGCGTAGCTGAAAACTTTGTGAGCACCAATAAAGCAACAGGTGAATTAAAAGGCCGCGCCCGCCAAAGCTTGCTGGTGATGGCAACAGGCAGTGGCAAAACCCGCACCGCTGCGGCGATTGTGGATATGCTCACCAAATGCAATTGGGCCAAGCGTGTGCTGTTTTTGGCCGATAGAAATGCGCTAGTCACGCAGGCCAAAAATGCGTTTAATGAATACCTGCCCAACTTGAGCGCGATTGATTTAACCAAAGAAAAAGAAGACAACGGCACGCGGCTGGTGTTTTCTACTTACCCCACCATTATGAATCGCATTGATAACGTTTTGGATGGTGAACGTTTTTATGGGGTGGGGCATTTTGATCTGATTATTATTGATGAAGCGCACCGCTCGGTGTACCAAAAGTACAAAGCGATTTTTGCGTATTTTGATGCTTTGCTGATTGGCCTTACTGCCACACCTAAGACTGACATTGACCACAACACCTACGGCTTGTTTGGCATTGAGGACGATAACCCTACGTTTGCTTATGAGTTGGACAATGCCGTGCGCGATGGCTTTTTGGTGCCGCCCAAGGCTATGTCAGTACCGCTGAAGTTTATTCGTGAAGGGGTGCATTACCACCAGTTATCTGAACGCGAAAAAGCTGAATACGAAGAAAAATTTGGCGACCCGACTACCGGCGAAGCGCCTGACGAGATAGACAGCGCCGCGCTGAATAGTTGGCTGTTTAACACCGACACGGTGGATAAAGTGCTGAACCATTTGATGACAGACGGCATTAAAGTGCAGGGCGGCGAAAAGCTGGGCAAGACCATTATTTTTGCCAAAAACCACACGCATGCGCTATTTATTGAAGCACGCTTTAATAAAAATTACCCAGAATATGCGGGCAAGTTTTTACTGGTGATAGATAACTACGAAAGCAAAGCGCAAAGCCTGCTGGAAACCTTTGTGGATAAATACGTTGAGAACGACCCGCAAATAGCTGTATCAGTGGATATGATGGACACAGGCGTGGATGCGCCGCGTGTGGTGAATTTAGTATTTTTTAAGCAAGTGAAATCTGCCACCAAATTTTGGCAGATGATAGGCCGTGGCACACGGC
>DIZU01000167.1:2959-4096 GCA_002429455.1 Methylotenera sp. UBA6020
TGGCACACGGCTGTGCCCTGATTTGTTTGGCGTCGGCCATCATAAAACCGAGTTTGTGATTTTTGATTATTGCCAGAATTTTGAGTTTTTTGATGTACAGCCTGACGGCGTAAAAACCAAGGCGATTAAAAGCCTGACGCAATTGATTTTTGAGGCCAAGCTAGAAGTTGCGCTACTGGTGCGTGAAGATGCGGAAAGTAGCGAGGAGGAGCGTGCGCTGGCGGAGGCCTATATTGCCGATTTACACCAAACCATTGCCACTCTGGATAGAGCTCGTTTTGTGGTGAAAGCCAAGCTGCGTTATGTAGTGGAATACACAGAAAAAACGCGCTGGCAGAATATCTCCAAAGGCGACATGCTGGATATCAACACGCATCTCTCCGCCCTGGCTTTGCCTGCGAAAGAAGATGACGAACTCGCCAAACGCTTTGATCTGTTGATTTTGAATTATCAATTGGCCATGCTCACCGCTGCTTACAGCACCGACCGCTTTATTACGCAAATTAGCGGCACGGCAAAAGCACTGTTGAAAAAGCAGAATATCCCCGCTGTGGCCAAGCAAGTGCACGTATTGAATGAGTTGCTGGTTGAGCAGTTTTGGAAAACCATCAATATAAATCGCTTGGAAAGCGTGCGTGTGGCGTTGCGCGATTTGATTAAATATCTAGATAAAGAAACGCAGCCCATCATAGAAACCAACTTTGAGGACGAGTTGGATTTTAAGGGCGTGAAACAACATGATTTAATCCCCGCTTATGGTCGCCTGCAAAGCTATAAAGACCGTGTGGAATCTTACGTGCGCAAGCATAGCCACCATTTGGTGATTCATAAATTGAAGACCAATAAGCCGATTACTGAAACAGAAGTGAGTGCGCTAGAAACCATTTTATTTGATGGCGCAACCGTAGGCACTAAGCAAGAGTATGTTGAGAATTATGGCGACAAACCGCTGGGTGTGTTTATCCGCAATATTGTGGGTTTAGAGGTGAGTGCGGCACAAGAAGCTTTTGCTGAGTTCATACAGGCGGGCAATCTGAAAGCTGATCAAATGACGTTTATCAATAACATCATTAACTACCTCACCAAAAACGGCATGATTGATAAAGCCATGTTGTTTGAGCCGCCATTTACTCATAT
>DIZU01000167.1:4272-6081 GCA_002429455.1 Methylotenera sp. UBA6020
AATGATAACGCCCTAGTCAAAGTTGGATAGCCACACGATACCGTGTAGCAGCCATTCATAGAGAATGTAAAGTTTCTTACTGCTTATTATGTACGCTATCGAACGGTGGTTGTGCAATTTCCCGCTTATCCTATCGCATGAAATTCATATTGTTTTGGTTTTTTTGATGATAAGTGACGTCGATATTCTTAATGCTAACATTCTGATCGTAGATGATCAGAAAGCTAATGTGTTGATGTTGGAGGAACTGCTGAGTCAAACTGGCTATCAGCGTGTTACCTCGACGATGGATCCATCCACTGTTTGTGCGTTGCATAGTGTCAACCAATATGACCTCATTCTGCTTGATCTGCAAATGCCAGGTATGGATGGCTTTCAAGTGATGGAGGATTTGAAAAAAATAGAAACAAAAGGCTATGTTCCCATACTCGTAATTACGGCTCAGCCTAGCCACATGCTGCTAGCGTTAGCTGCTGGCGCGAAAGACTTTATTAGCAAACCATTTGACTTAGTGGAAGCCAAGATGCGAATTCATAACATGCTAGAAGTGCGGTTGCTTTATAAGCAACTTGAACATTACGGCCATTCTATGGAATCTTGGGCAATGCATGATGCACTCACTGGGCTGCCGAATAGGCGCCTTTTAACGGACAGATTATCGCTGGCTATCGCACATGCGCGCAGAAACAAGTGCACTATGACGGTGATGTATTTAGATTTAGATGGGTTCAAGCAGATCAATGACACCTTGGGTCACGATGCGGGAGACATGCTGCTTAAAATAGTCGCAGATCGACTTGTAGCCGTCTTACGTCAAGAGGATACGGTAGCGCGCTTGGGTGGCGATGAGTTCGTAGTTGTGTTGTGGGAATTAAGTGGTGATGATGGAGTAGCTAAACTGGTATCAAAAGTGTTACTGGCATTGTCGCAACCCTATACTATTAAAGGCCAGTCTGTATATATAACTGCCAGCATGGGGGTCAGTATTTACCCTACACATGGTGAAGATATAGAAACACTGATTAAAAAGGCGGATATCGCTTTATACGAGTCTAAGCGTAGCGGAAAGAATGGCTACCGCATAGCAGAACATATAGATTTTGATGATAGCGTGAAGTAAATATGATTTACTCAATTGTTGATAAATTATTTAATGATTTTAGTCGCAAATGCGGCAATACATTTTCTCTAGTCTTACCCATCTAGTGGGCGTGGCAAATTATGCCCTTTATCTCAAAATACTCATCGTCCGCTTTGTAGGTAACCAGTGCATTTATCTTAAAGAGAGTTATGTTAATAGCGGCAACGCTGTTTTATCAATTACCCGGCGCAACACAAAGCTAGAGCGCACCCCAGTCACCCCAGTGATTCTTGTGATTCGATTAAGCAGTAAATCCTGGTAAGCATCCATATCCTTCACTACTACCTTAAGCTGATAGTCGGCATCCTGCCCTGTTATCAGCAGACATTCCAACACCTCTGGTATTTGAGCAATATTTTCCTCAAAATTTGCGAAGCGCTCAGGCGTATGTTGATCCATAGAAATATGAATAAGTGCCATCAATGACAAGCCAAGTTTTTTTGCATCGATAAATGCGCGATAACCCGTGATAAGTCCAGATTCCTCCAGCGTGCGCACACGGCGCAGGCATGGCGAAGCAGAAAGCTTGATACGGTCGGCTAAATCCTGATTACTGATACGGCCATCCTCCTGCAGTACTTGGAGGATGTGCAAATCATAGCGGTCTAGTTGCATAAAATTCCTTACCTTATTTAATAAAGTGGATAATTATTCTAATTTTATAGTAT
>DIZU01000184.1:0-1184 GCA_002429455.1 Methylotenera sp. UBA6020
TCAAAATTAGACTCCATCAAACTGCATACCCTGCTCAATTTTCGTGTGGTGCTCTGCCAAACCAGCCATCCCGGCAATATAGGTTCGGCAGCACGCGCCATGAAAACCATGGGACTAAATCAACTATATTTAGTGAAACCAGACAGCTTCCCAGATGCGCATGCGACGGCCCTATCTACCGGCGCGGCAGATTTACTTGAAAATGCAGTTGTGACCGAAACCTTGGCGGAAGCACTCAATGGCTGCGCCTTTGCAATTGGGATGAGTGCCCGTAAACGCAGCCTTTCGCATGAACTGGTCAACGTGCGCACAGCGGCAACCAAGGCGATTGAAATTGCCGCATCGCAACCAGTTGCCTTGGTGTTTGGTACTGAGATGAGTGGCCTTTCAAATGCCGGAGCTTGATCACTGCCAAATGTTAGCGATGATTCCGGCTAATGCGGAATATTCGTCACTGAACCTAGCTGCCGCGGTGCAGATTATGTGTTACGAACTGAGAATGGCTGTGCTTGAAAATACTGCCATCAGCCCCAATATTACTCCTGAGCTTGCAACAATTGACAGTATCGAAGGTTTTTACACACATTTGGAAGCTACGTTATTGCACATTGGTTACTTAAACCCGGCAGCGCCTAAAAAACTTATGGAACGTATTAGACGCATTTACGCAAGAAGCCGGCTTGAAAAAGAAGAAGTTAACCTGTTACGTGGCATACTCACACTTACAGTCACCCCCAGAAAACACGATAAATATTAAGACCCGCCACTATGTTTGATCACGTCAAAGAAGACATCTCCATTGTATTTGAACGCGACCCGGCTGCAAGGACGCACTGGGAAGTACTCACCACCTATCCGGGTGTACATGCACTACTCATGCATCGCTTATCACACTGGCTATGGAAGCAACACCTATACTGGTTAGCGCGTTTTAACTCACATATTGGTCGCTGGCTAACGGGAATCGAAATTCACCCTGGGGCGACGATTGGCCGCCGCGTATTTATTGACCATGGAATGGGCGTAGTCATTGGTGAAACCGCAGTGATTGGCGACGATTGCACGCTTTACCACGGCGTTACGCTAGGCGGTACATCCTGGAACAAAGGCAAACGTCACCCTACCCTAGGAAATGGCGTAGTGATTGGCGCTGGCGCAAAAATACTTGGCCCGATTACTGTGGG
>DIZU01000184.1:1376-3307 GCA_002429455.1 Methylotenera sp. UBA6020
AAAACCAACAAAGATGACGCGCACAATATTGTCACCAAAAGCACAAGTTTTACCGCTTATGCGGTGGGTGATAGCAGTGAAATTGACCGTGACAAATTTAACCCTGAAGCCATGTCAAAGGCGCTTCAGTCCTTATTAGAGCATAGTGCAGAACAAGATGCTAAGTTAGCTGCGTTAACGCAGCAATTACAGGCACTTAGTATAGATGCGGGAAGTGACACCGAAGTGGCAAAAGCCTTTGATATTAAACAACCCGTGCAAAAATAAAATTTACACATACAAAACTTACTCAATCAGCCCGATCTAAATAGCCGGAACTAAATCAGACTAATAGTTGACCAAACTAATCAAGTATTATACAATTTTGGTAATTATTTAGGCCATCCTTAAAACATGAGACTCACCACTAAAGGCAGATTTGCTGTCACTGCAATGTTAGACCTTGCGCTTAATGAGGCAGAGAGTCTTACAAAAACCAAGCCTGTAACATTAGCCGGCATTAGCCAACGTCAAAGTATTTCTCTTTCTTATTTAGAGCAGCTTTTCAGTCGCTTGCGCCGTCAAGGTTTAGTCAACAGCGTTCGTGGGCCTGGTGGCGGCTATAGACTTGCAAAAAATTATGCTGATATTTCGGTCGCGGAAATTATCAATGCAGTAGATGAACAAATAGACGCAACGCAATGTGGCGGTCATGAAAATTGCCGTGATGAAGGCCGTTGCATGACGCACGATCTATGGGCAACGCTCAATAGCAAAATTTTAGATTACCTTGCTGGCGTAAGCTTGGCCGATATGGTGGCATCGCAAAACAGTGGTCAAAAAGTATTGATTACGCCGCGCACCTGCAGTTCTGAAAAAGCTAATAGTGGCCAAGATGCTGCCCATGCAATTGAGACAGTTGTCGCTTGAAGTGATGCGCCAAAATAACTTGATAGCATAATTACAATGGCTAATATTTACTTTGATCATAATGCAACTACTGCGCTTGATAGCCGCGTCCTAGAAGCCATGTTGCCGTGGATGCGCGAACAAAGCGGCAATCCTACCAGCAGGCATATGTTTGGTCGGTCTGCACGTGGTGCGATAGAACACGCCAGAACACAAGTTGCGGAAGCTTGTGGCACTTATGCCTCACAAGTAGTTTTTACGGCAAGCGGAACTGAAGCCAATAATTTTGCAGTAAAAGGCATCGCAGGTGCTAAGCCGATGATGCAAGTTTTAAGCAGCGCTATTGAACATCCGTGCGTGACACGTCCAGCTTTGGCAATGCAGCAATTAGGCTCAACGAGCCGCCAGATTGCAGTAGATGCCAATGGCAAACTGGATTTAGCGCAGTTAACCACACAGCTCACAGTGCCCACTAGCTTGGTTTCAGTGATGTTAGCGAACAATGAAACTGGCGTGATACAAGACATTGCTGCGATTGCGGAGGCGGTACGCGCAGCTGGCGCTTTTATGCATACCGATGCGGTACAAGGCTTAGGTAAGATTAAAGTAGATTTTTCAGACTTGAACGTACATGCGATGACGATATCAAGCCATAAAATTCGTGGCCCGCAAGGTGCTGCAGCGCTTATTTTAGATAAGCGGGTTGATATACAGCCGCTACTGCATGGTGGTGGGCAAGAAAAAGGTTTACGTAGCGGCACTGAAAATGTTGTAGCGATTGTCGGGTTTGGCGCTGCATGTGAACTGGCTGCAGCCAATGTAAATAATTACGCCACACACACGCAAGCATTACGCGACCAATTTGAACAAGGGCTGTCTAAACTAATGGCACAACTCAATGTGCACATTTTTGGCGCTAAAGTAGCACGTATACCCAATACCAGTTTTTTTGCGATCAATGGCATTGAAGGCGAGACCTTAGTGATGGCGCTAGATCGTAAAGGTTATGCGGTTGCCAGTGGCTCAGCGTGCTCCAGTGACAG
>DIZU01000184.1:3465-4501 GCA_002429455.1 Methylotenera sp. UBA6020
GCAGCGTGAAGCTGCAAGGTAATTACAAGCGCGGCATGAAGCTGCAATGTATTCGAAAAGCACAGCGTAAAGACGGCTCAAAGTATCACTTATTAAAATTGCAAGGATGAATAAACGAATGTCAGCAACAATAGA
Source organism: Methylotenera sp. UBA6020 (assembly GCA_002429455.1). Lineage (GTDB taxonomy): Bacteria > Pseudomonadota > Gammaproteobacteria > Burkholderiales > Methylophilaceae > Methylotenera. The sequence continues at coordinate 3,601 of DIZU01000184.1, forward strand.
AATGCCAGTAGTGAAAGATCTATTTACCGAGGATGGCCTAGCCAGAGATATGCATGGTATAGACGCGCCACCAATTTATTTAGACTATTCTGCGACGACCCCAGTAGACCCACGGGTGGCCGCAAAAATGATTCCGTACATTACCGAGCATTTTGGCAATCCCGCCTCACGTAGCCACCCATATGGTTGGACGGCGGAAAAAGCCGTAGAAAACGCACGTGAAGAAGTTGCCAAATTAGTAGGTGCTGACCCGCGTGAAATCGTATGGACCTCAGGCGCGACAGAATCAAACAATCTCGCTATCAAAGGTGCGGCGAATTTCTACAGTGGCAAAGGCAAACACATTATTACGGTCGCTACTGAGCACAAAGCCGTCATTGACCCTGTGCGCGAACTTGAGCGCGTTGGCTTTGAGGCCACATATTTGCAACCGGAACCGAATGGTTTAGTTGATTTGGAAAAATTTAAAGCGGCGATTCGTCCAGATACCGTGTTGGCGTCTGTTATGTTCGTCAACAATGAAATCGGCGTGATTCAAGACATTACCGCAATAGGTAATATTTGCCGTGAAAACAATATCATTTTTCATGTAGATGCTGCACAAGCCACCGGTAAAGTGAAGATTGATCTGGAAACCTTGCCGGTTGACTTAATGAGCTTCAGTGCGCATAAAACTTACGGCCCAAAAGGCATAGGCGCTTTATATGTACGCCGTAAACCTAGAATTAGAATTGAAGCGCAAATGCATGGTGGCGGTCATGAGCGTGGCATGCGTTCCGGAACATTGGCTACCCACCAAATTGTGGGCATGGGTGAAGCATTCCGGATTGCTCGTGAAGAAATGGATGTAGAAAATGTACGCATCCGCCACTTACGCGACAAGTTACTGCATGGCCTGGAA
>DIZU01000176.1:0-1329 GCA_002429455.1 Methylotenera sp. UBA6020
TTATTATTTAGATCACTTTTAAGATCACTTTGATTATAAATTGTCTTTTATTGTTGGCAGTTTCACTTTTACTTTCTCATGCGGCGCGACTACCCCCATCGAAATGATGTATTTCAGTGCTTCATCTACGCTCATATCAAGCTCAATCACATCGGCGCGTGGCATCATCAAAAAATAGCCGCCGGTTGGGTTGGGCGTTGTTGGCACATACACGCTTACAAAATCGCCTTGCAAATGATTGGCTACATCACCGCCCGGCTGACCGGTGATAAACGCAATTGTCCAAGAGCCTGGGCGTGGAAACTGCACCAATACGGCATGGCGGAATGCATTACCAGAATCTGAGAATAACGTGTCAGACACTTGCTTCACGCTGGCATAAATAGACTTCACCACCGGCACACGCGCCAGCAGAGATTCCCACAACAGAATCAATTGCTTACCAAAAAAGTTGGTGGCAATCAATCCTGTGACAAAAACAATAAACAGCGTGAGCAACGCACCAACACCAGGAATCTCTAGCCCTAGCTGCGCTTTAGGTCGCCAATTTTCTGGCAGCAGGAATAAGCTTTGATCCATCATGCCAATCAGGCTGCTGATCACCCACACGGTAATAAACAAGGGCACCAACACTAGCAACCCGGTAATGAAGTATTTTTTCATGCGTTTAGTTGAATATGATTAGTGGCGAGTAATCTAGTGACAGCCGCAGCCAGTAGCACAAGCTGCTGGTGATGGCGCTGCCTCAGACTTTTTTTCAGAGCCCTCAGTTTTACCGGCGCCATCCTTGCTTGCTGCGTCTTTACTGGGGGTGTCTTTACCTGTAGCTTTACTACCACCATTTTTGAAGTCAGTGGCATACCAGCCGCTACCGCTTAGCTGAAAACTAGGTGCAGACAATTGCTTACTAAAAGTTTCAGCACTGCATTCTGGGCAAGCCTCTATATTCGCCGCGCTGATTTTGCGCATCACTTCAGCTTTGTAACCGCAACTGCTACATTGAAAATCGTAAATTGGCATAGGTAAAATTATAGCTAAAATCTAAAAACGAAATTATACCTCACACACCTTGCCAATGCGACCAAACACATTCAGGTACCTTATTTGAAAACAACATCTTAACCATTGGAGCCATCCCTAAAAACAAAAACCCGCACGAACGCGGGTCTTTGTCATGCTTAATTGGCTTTATGTGATAAATCAGCTACTGGCGACCCGCTGCGCAATATGCGCCAGCGCTTCCTCGACTTGATCGATCAGGATCAAACACAAATCACCTGCCTCCAAGCGCGACAGCGCAGTATCAATGGCCAGGAATTCGCCGTGGAT
>DIZU01000176.1:1433-2074 GCA_002429455.1 Methylotenera sp. UBA6020
CCCAAAATCTCGGTCTGGTGACTGATATCGACATCACGCCGATCACCCGCACCGCTAATAACGACCAAGCGTTTTTTCGCTGGAATAGTCTCAATAGCGGCAACCAATGCAAGTATCGCATCAGGATTGTGTCCATAATCGGCAATCACGCTGGCACCACGATAGTCAAAAAAGTTGAAGCGGCCGGGCGCGGTCTGCGCATCGTTCACAAATGAAGCAACGCCGCTGCGTATCGTGTTCCAATCGACATCCAATGCCCAAGCTGCTGCTATCGCAGCCATCGCGTTTTCGATTTGGAAGCCTATCGTGCCGTTTCGGGTGATGGGAATTTGTGCAAGTGCTATGCGTTGTTCAACTTGCTGCTGTGCAGCGACAATATGGCCTTTTTCAACATACACCACGCGGCGGCCCTGTGCATGGTGGGTGGCCATCACTGGGTGATGTCCGTCATGGGCAAAAAACGTCACCGAACCCGGGCATGCGCTGGCCATGCTAGCCGACATAGGATCAGCCGCATTGAGTACCGCGACGCCATCTGGCGCGACGTTCTGCACCACTACCCGCTTCACCACGGCGAGGTCTTCCACGGTACTGATGAAACTCAGTCCCAGGTGATCACCCATGCCAATGTTGGTGACGAC
>DIZU01000176.1:2319-2700 GCA_002429455.1 Methylotenera sp. UBA6020
CAGCACATTGCGTGCGCTCTTTGGCCCGCTACAATCGCCGGTATCAATGCGTCGCCCTTGAATGTATACGCCATCGGAGTTGGTCATACCCACCCGCAAGCCCTGACAACCCAGAATATGTGCAATTAAACGCACTGTGGTAGTTTTACCATTGGTTCCGGCCACCGCTACCAGTGGAATTCGCCCATTTTCGCTGGCGGCAAACATCGTTGAAACAATCGCTTCGCCCACCGCACGACCCTTGCCGAATGACGGTTGCAAATGCATACGCAAACCCGGCGCGGCATTCACTTCAACGACACCACCGCCTTGTTCTTTCAGTGGCTGCTGCACGCTGTCACAAACCACATCGACACCACAAATATCCAAGCCGACCATTTG
>DIZU01000176.1:2976-3665 GCA_002429455.1 Methylotenera sp. UBA6020
GCATTATTGCGCAGTACGACACGCGCGCCCTTAGGCGGCACGGCATCAACCGTAAAATTCTGCGCAGCCAGACTGGCTAAAGCGATATCGTCTATGCGAATCTTGGTCAACGAGGTTGCATGCCCTGTACTGCGACGCGGGTCATGATTGACCTGTTCAACCAGTGCACGGATGCTTTGCACACCGTCACCGATCACCAATGGCGGATCTCTTCTGGCCGCTGCCACCAATTGATTGCCAACCACCAACAAGCGAAAATCGCTACCGGGAATAAAACGCTCGACTAACACTTCCTCACTTCTTTCAGTGGCTGCCGCATAGGCAATATTCAATTGCTCACGGGTATTGATGTTGACCGTCACCCCTTTGCCCTGATTACCATCTTTCGGCTTGACCACTACGGGCCCGGCTATTTCTGCCATGGCCGCCCAGGCATCCTCAATATCAGCAACTTCTCGACCATAAGGCACAGGCACCCCGGCAGCATCGAGTAGTTTTTTGGTCAGTTCCTTGTCCTGAGCGATGGCTTCGGCAATCGCACTGCTACAATCCGTCTCGGCCGCTTGAATGCGGCGCTGCTTACTGCCCCAGCCAAACTGCACCAAGCTACCTTCGGTCAGGCGACGAAAGGGAACACCCCGTGCTACTGCCGCCTGCACGATGGCGCCAGTGCTAGGCCCCAGACGCAC
>DIZU01000176.1:3822-7799 GCA_002429455.1 Methylotenera sp. UBA6020
GCCTCTTCGCTATACTCAAACACCACCTGATATACACCCGGCTCCAGCGTCACCGCCGTACGGCTGAAAGTCACAGGACAACCGGATTGCGCTTGCAGTCCGAGTGCCGCCACTTGCAACACATGTGCCATGGAAACGGCATCCACATGGCCCGCCAGTTGCAGTAAACCAACTTCTGGAAAACGCGCACGCAGGCGCGACTCAAAATCGCTGATGTTAGCGATACAGCACTCCGCATCCGTGCAGGATACGATAGCTTCGATGGCGGTATGCCGACTCCACAGATTAGGACCGCGCAGCGCACGAATACGTGATACTTCCATCAAACAGTTTTCCTTGTTTTAACAAATATAGTGTTAGCGGACGCAATATTTCCGCAGTTAATATTAGTGGACTTGCTATTAGTGAATGTGAACAACAGCCTACTCTACTTAAAGTGACTCATTGACGATGCGAAATGTCTCAATTCCTGCCCGGATCAACTCAGGGGAAATGCCCAGCGCCCATGCCGCAGCCACTGCGGCCAAGACATGCTCTACCTGCTGATTTGATGCCGAAAACCCCTCACACTCCAGAGACAGCAGCGGAATAGCTTCTAGCTTGGTAAGCAAAACCTCGCCACTACCGGTTGCAAGTATCAAACGGTCAGCGCCTAGCAGTACGGCACGACCACCGTGTTTCAGATGCTTTTCAACGATAGCCAGTTTGGCGTCTCGCGCAAAGAAAATCACTTCTCCGTCGCACAGCTCGGCCATCTGCGCCACTAGCGGATCGGCGGCATTCAGCACCGCCACCCCGTCGCGTAGCACCACGTCAACTTGGGTGCGCAGCACGTTATAGACCTGCTCGGGCGTCTCGACGTAATATTCACCAAAATGTTTTGCCAAATCGAGAGCCGGATCGATATTAGTAACGATACCTACCTGACAACGGTCATAGCCCAAACCTTCAGCCAAAATCGTCGCAACACTATTTTCAATCACTGCCGCTTCTACCGTGCGGTTCATCAATAATTTTTGCGCTGCCGTCCAAGTGGCACAATCGCCTCTTTCAACTAGCCGCTGATCGAGGTAAAGCCCCTTGCTGCAGGCGAGCCCGACATGCTTGCCACTCAGATGAACCAGCCTTGCCACGATTTGTGCGACCAACGTTTTGCCGCTGGTGCCCGTAATGCCGACGATGGGGATGCGGCCGCTCGTGCCTTCGGCAAACAAGCTGTCAACGATGGCTTTTCCAACCGGGCGCGGCTCGCCTTCAGCTGGCTTGAGATGCATAAGCAGTCCAGGGCCGGCGTTGACCTCGACGATTGCACCCCGCTGCATATCCAAAGGCTGCGAAATATCTTCCGCAACCAGATCCACCCCGGCAATATCGAGCCCGACGATGCGCGCAGCGAGTGAAGCCGCAGCCGCAACGTCCGGATGCACAAGATCGGTAACATCGAATGCAACGTTACCATTGCGCTGAATAATAACTTGAGTGCCTAATGCCGGTATTGAATCTGCCGTGAAGCCCTGCCGTTGGATTTCAAAAATAGCGGCAGGATTCTGGTCGATTAACACCAAATCGAGCGGATACTCCTCAGCTTCACCACGTCGTGGATCAGTGTTAATTTCACGCTCAATAAGCTGGCGTATAGACGAACTGCCGTCGCCTACGACTGAGACTGATTCGCCCCTGGTTGCTGCTGCCAGACGTCCACCCACAATGAGCAGGCGATGTTCGTTGCCGCGCACAAAGCGTTCAACAATCACTCCACTACCTTCATCCAGTGCCATCGTATAGGCGGCTACCACTTCCTCGCGAATCATCAGTTCGGTAGAGACGCCACGCCCGTGATTACCGTCTCGCGGCTTAACGACGACCGGCACGCCAATTTCTTCAGCGGCCTCCCATGCGTCTTCTGCGCTATCAACCAGCCGCCCTTCTGGCACTGGCACACCACAGGCCTGAAGCAAGCTTTTAGTCAAGTCCTTATCACTCGAAATGCTCTCAGCGATAGCACTGGTCTGATCAGTCTCGGCTGTCCAGATGCGGTGCTGGCTAGCGCCAAAACCCAGCTGTACCAAGTTTCCGCTAGTCAACCGGATCGACGGGATACCACGCTCAGTGGCCGCGTCGACAATACAGGCGGTGCTCGGTCCCAGGCAAAGTGAATCAACCATCTCGCGTAGCTGAGTGAGCGTAGCATCTATATCGAAAGGACTGTCCTCGATCGCCGCCATCACTAGATCACGTGCGGCATGCATTGCTGCACGGCTTACCTGTTCGTTGCGAGAACGCACCACCACTTTGTAAACGCCACGCACCGAAGTGCTGCGCGCCTTGCCAAAGCCGCCCTGCATGCCCGCCAAAGTTTGCAACTCAAGCGTGACGTGTTCCAGAATATGCCCCGGCCAAGTGCCCTCACGCACGCGTTGCAAAAATCCGCCAGGCTCACCAATGCCACAGCGATGACCGGCCAAGGAGGGCAGCCATGCCGTCAGTCGTTCATAAAAACCGGGGATAGTATTAGAAGGAGAATCTTCCAACGGGCCAATGTCTAGCCAAGCCTCCAATACCGGACGATAAGTCCATATATTCGGCCCGCGCAAAGGTAATATCTTGAGGAACTCCATCAGTCTGTCCAGATGAATTAAAAGTGAAAATTAACCGCAGAAGTATACCCTATGAAACTGACGTCAAGCTGACAACAAGCGACTTTATAGCTATTTGTAAGACGTCCTGATTGTAGTACACTCAGCCGCTGTGAAAAACCAAATTTCCCAAGCCACTTTGACAAACATAACGCTACCAGTTACTTGGCAAGCCCGAGTTAAGACTCTACTAGCCAATTCAGAAGAAATTATTGCATGGCTGGAGCTTAACCTAGACGCTAGCTTACACTTTAAAAAAAGTTTGCTCGTAGCCACCAATCAGCGCCTGGTAAGCGTTAACTCCTTACAAGTGATTGAAGCGGAATATCCTTACCATGCTGGATTGGCGTTGCAGCATCACGACCATGCTGGTGTAGGTAATTTGGAATTATTTGATACCGACATTCGCATCACTCACTGGCATTACACATTAGCTTACGATTCTGCTGCTACAAGGTTTATCAAACAGTTTGAGCAACAACTCAACAGCTTTGTTAATGGCAAGCCTATTAGCCCTGAGGCTATTGAGTTTTGCCCAAACTGCCGATCGCCATTAGCCGCCGATCAAGATGAGTGTCCGCAATGTAGTAGCGCGATTGATACACCACCTTCGACTTGGACATTGTTTCGATTATGGCGTTTTGCCAAGCCCTACCAATGGCAATTGCTAGCCGGCTTTTTACTGATGCTGGCTTCTACTGCAGCCACACTGGTGCCGCCCTACCTAACGATTCCACTGATGGACAAGGTGCTGATTCCTTACCAGAATGGTGCGCCGATTGATATTGGCATGGTTACACTGCTGCTTACCGGTCTGCTGGGTTCTGCGTTACTGGCATGGGGGCTAGGTTGGGCGCGCACCTATATTCTCGCGCTGGTCAGCGAGCGTATTGGTGCTGATTTACGCACCATTACCTATGAGCATCTGCTAAAACTTTCATTAGAATATTTTGGCGGCAAGCGTACTGGCGACCTGATGGCGCGCATCGGCTCAGAGTCTGACCGTATCTGCGTGTTCCTGTCACTGCATCTACTGGATTTTGCCACTGATGTACTGATGATCATCATGACGGCTGCGATTCTGATTTCCATCAATGCCAAACTGGCACTGATTACCCTGCTACCGCTACCGTTCATCGCGTGGATGATCCACTTGGTACGCGACAAATTACGCACTGGTTTTGAAAAAATAGACCGCGTCTGGTCAGAAGTCAGTAACGTACTGGCCGATACCATCCCCGGTATTCGGGTGGTCAAAGCGTTCGCCCAGGAAAAACGTGAGGCAACACGCTTCCGCGAAGCCAATCAGCACAATCTGCTGGTGAATGACCGCATCAACAA